>JALRLN010000240.1 GCA_023254445.1 Candidatus Poseidoniaceae archaeon
GGACTCTACGGCCTGTGGGTGGCCATCTCCATCTCGACGATGACCACCGAACAGCACTACCTGTGGGACGTGCTGACGGGTGCCGTTGCTGGGGTGTTGGGCGACCTGTGGATGCGCACCCGGCTCTCGCCCTGAGCACGCCTTGCACCATGGTTCGCACTGCGCGCTGAACGATCTCGCCGGTGGGTCAGTGCACGAGGCAGTTCACGTCCATCCTCAGCCGAAGACGGAGGCCACGGCCGACTGATTGGTGAGGAAGAGGGTGAGCCCGACGCCGGCCATGATCATCATCCACGACCCGACCAGTTTGATGGTGCCCGTGGCCCTGCGGAGGACGTTCACCATCACCTGACGGCCGAGCCCGACCATCATCACGACGACGATCATCAGCACGAGCAGGCCAAGCATCAGGCCGCCGAGGCCGGTGAGCACCGCGGTGCGTCCGAGCGTCGCGAGGAAGACCACGAAGGGCAGGACCGCCGCGGCGGTGCAGTCGATGCTGGCCGCGGCGTAGCCGAAGCCGTAGAGGTACATGTTGCGGCGCGGCGTGAAGGTCTCGTCGGCTTCGGTGGTGGACCACTTGTCCACCAACTTCTGGACGAAGCCCATCAGGTGGCTCGTGACGCCCACGAGCATCATGCTCCCAAGGACGATGAGCAGGATGGCCACGCCGATGGCGATGTAGTGGATGATGCCGGAGCGCGCGAAGGCCTCGCCCATGACCGCGGCAAGGATCCCGATGAAGGCAAAGAAGGTCAGCATGCCGAGCCCGGCAAGCAGGCCGATGAGCGACGAGCGAGGCATGCGCGTCTTCAGTTTCCCGGCCTCGATCAGTTCGTCTTCGCGGGCACCGAGCGAGAGGTAGTAGGAAATGAAGCCGGGCAGGACGGGGAACGCGCACGGCGAGAAATAGACGAGGATGGACAAGAGCGCGCCCAAGGCGAACACCGCGGTGAGCGAGGTCTTCGGCGGAGCCCAGGCGATGCGGTCCGCCTCGGAGGCGACGCCGCTGCCGTCGAGCAGCGCCTCAACCGCGCCGTCGAAGCCGGCCCAACCGTCGGTCGGCGCGCCGGTGTTCTGGCGGTGGACGATGTACCCCGCCTCGTCGATGACCACCACCACGGGAATGGCGCCCGTCCCGGAGGGGGTGAAGAGCCGCACGGGGTCCGCCGTGCCGTTGTCAAGGACGGCCGCGGTCTCGGACCCGATGCCCGTCGGGTAGAGCGGCACGGTGTAGGAGCCGCCGCTCGTGTTGAGGTAATCGAGGTCCTCGTAGTACCAGGCCCCGTAGGCGATGATGCGAAGCGTCTGCCCGTTGGCCTCCGCCATCGCGTGCCAGCCGTCCATTTCCTGCTCGAGGTGGGCCTGCACGGCATGGCAGTTCGAGCAATCGTGGGCCATGAAGTCGAGGATAATGATGTCGCCGCGGAAGTCGGCGAGGGAGAACCACCCCGTCTCGTTCACCATGCCCGATTCGATGCCGGTGCGGTTGAGCGACTGGAAGACCACGTCGGGCATCGGCTCGGCCTCGCCTTCGGCCTGCAGCAGCCCGTCCATGCTGCCGAACAGCGTCAGCGACGCGTAGCCGATGGTGGCGAACAGGACCACGGCGATGCCGAAGGCCTTCCAGGTCTCAGCGCGCTTGAAGGTGCCCCAGTCCGCGGTGTCGAGGAGCCCCATGCATCCCACCTTGGTCCGGCGCTTCATCAAAGATTCCGAGCCTCAGTTGGCCCAGTTGCCTTGGAAGTCCTCGGC
>JALRLN010000241.1 GCA_023254445.1 Candidatus Poseidoniaceae archaeon
GGGCGCTCGTCACGTGGACGAGGCACGCTCGAGGTGGCCGGGCCGGCTCATGCTGCTCGGTGGGCTGCTGCTCGTGGCGGGCTTCGTCACCTTCGGGTCCATGGGCGGCATCCTCGAGGAGGCTTTCGACCCCCGCATCACCCACGTTGCGTCCGTGGACGCAGGAGGCGAGACCCTCGAGGACCTGCGTCCGGTCTGCCATGCCCTCTATGCCGTGCGCGGCGTCGACGTCAACGCCACGCTTGAGCGCAGCGACGGCTGGTCCACCAGCGGCACGCCGCTCAACGAGACGGCCTGCAGAAGCGAATGGCAACCCATGTCCGCCGACGGCGTTGACTTCGTGCGCGTCGCTGCGTGGTCGCCAACCGAAGCGGGACCGCACCTCTTGCGGCTAGAGGGAGATGAAGGGGCAGAAGCCTGGCTTGTCGACCTCCCCGCCATGGAGCAGGGGATGTTCGAATCGCCATGGATCATCGCTGCCTTTGGCATGTGCCTCTTCGGCCTCGTGGTGCTCCCTGTTGGCCTGATGCTGATGCTCGGTGAACGGCGACGGAGGGGGCAGGGCCTCCTCGTGGTGGACGGGGAGGGCGGCGTGCGGCCGATGACCATGCCCCGCACCGAGGAGGAAGCGAAGCGCTTCCTGGAAGACCTTCGCGGCGACGGCCTTCCCTTCGACCCCGTGACGGGGAGCTACCGCACGGAGGCTCAAGCACGAACGGAACACGAACACGCCGCGGCACCGGACGGCATGCTGACGACCGAACAGGTCTACGCGCTGATGCGGGGGGACCTCGAAGGGGCGATGCAGCAGGACGCCCCGCCTCCCACACAAGCGCGGGACCCCTTCGTGCGCACAAGCCGAAGCGAGCCTGCGAGCAAAACGGCCCCGCGAGCCGGTCCTGAACCTTCGACGCCCGCGGCGAACCCCAACTGGAAAGCATGGGACGACGGGGACTGAGCCCTGCGACGACGAGTTCAAAGAGGGCCTCGACTACTTGACCACCGGTTGAGCAGATGAGCGACGCGGAGACCGTCCTTCGTCTCGTGCAGAACGATGTGCGGCGACGCATCTTAGCACGGCTGGTCCGCGAACCGCACTACCCGATGCAACTCGCCGAACTGCTTGAGGTGAGTCAACCTGCCATCAACAAGCACCTGAAGGAGCTGGAAGCAGGGGGATTGGTGACCAAAGAACAGGTGCCCAGCGAAAAGGGGGGGCCTCCACGCCGCGTGTACAGCGTCACGGAAGCCGTCTCCGTTCGCATCGACCTCGGCCCCGACCTCTTCAGCGTCGAGCGGAGGGCCCTTCCCAAAGGCGGCCCGATGCGTCTCAGCCCCAACCTCCCTGAGGACGCCAAACCGGTGGCCGAAGCGGTCAGCGGCCGAAAGAAAATCGCCGTTGGCGAAGGCCTCGGTTACCTACGATCGTTGTCGGCATCCTTGGCCGACCTCGACCGCCAGCGTGACGCCATCATCGCCCTGCACCAGCAGATCCGCGGCCGGATTTCCGCCGCGGTCGACGCGGATTTCGAGGACTACGACGACCGCGCCTTGCTCCACCACCTCATCGAGGCACCCACGGAGCGCTTCGATGCCCTCGCTGTAGGCGAGGTGCTGGGGCTTGGCCGGCAGGAAGCCGCACAGATGGTCGATGAGATCAGCGCCCGGCTCGAACGGCAGTTGGCGGACCGTGCCGGCCACGTGATCGCCACACGAACCGAGGACCACTTCCGGTGGTGGCTCGGTG
>JALRLN010000242.1 GCA_023254445.1 Candidatus Poseidoniaceae archaeon
AGGTCATCGCTGTCCTCGACACCGTCGTTGTCGTCGTCCTTGTCGACCCCAAGGTCGTCGCAACCGTCCCCGTCATGGTCGGTGGTGACGTTCGAGACCCAACCCACAACCGAGGGGCATGCATCAGCACTGTCTGGTACGCCATCGTTGTCGACATCCGTGTCCTCATCGACGTCCCTGCAGCCGTCACGGTCCCTGTCGCTCGCGGGGGTGCTGGCCCATCCCTGTTCGGAGCCGACTCCGTCCGGGCAGCCATCGATGGCATCGTCGATCCCGTCGCCATCTTTGTCCGAAACCACGGCGGTGTTGAGCACGTTCACGCCAGATTCCATGACAACGCTGTCGATTGGACCCACACACACGCTTCGGACCAAAATCTGTGGTTCAACGTCATCGGCGGAGGTGGTCATCACGAACGACAATCCCTCGTCGACGTTGAGTCCAACGATACCCCGTTCTTCACCGAGGTTCACCGATACCGTGCAACGGACACGTGAGAGGTCGGACAGCGGTCGTTGCGCGTCTGGCCGAATCGAGCCTTCCATGGAGATCATGCCGTCTTCGACGGGTATGCCTGTGGGCGTCAGCAGGCGAAGGCCGTCCTGACGGACGGAGAACGTGGTGGACAACTGAACGGCGCTTCCGCTGGACAACGAAACACCGCTCACCGGTTGAACCTCGAGAAAGACACCATAGGTTCCTGTGGCTGGTGCTTCTATGGCAAACGTTGGAGGCGTTGACCAGACGAAGGCCTGTTCAACATCCATGAGGGTTCCATCATCGCGAACAACCTCCAGCGCTCCAACACTCAGCAGTGTTTCATGACCCTCCTCCACCCCCTCGAGGACGAAGGTCAACACTTCGCCAGGAGCGGCTGCTCCTTGTGGGCCGATTAAGGCCAAATCCACCTCAACGAAGAGAGGCTCGTTCGTTTCCTCATCTCGATCGTCGGTGGATGTTCTGTCCAGAAAACCGAGGCATCCGGTCAGGCCCATCAGCGCGACCATGAGCAAGGCGACGGCTCGCTGTCCCATGCTGCGAGAGGTTGCAGGAATGTCCTCAACGTATCGGTTCATGTGACCAGAGTTCGACCCTTCCGTCACGAGCCTCGATCTTGATGTGCATCGCATGCGCATCGGGCCACGGCATTTTCAACGGCGTCACGTGCATCAGCACACCATGTTTTGGGTGGTTGAATCGGACGACAACTTCCCAGTGAATAAGGACAATATCGTCGTACAATGTTCCAGGCCACGGGCCGTCAGGTGGCCGAAGTCGCGCAACACCTCGACGATCGACGGCTTCCCATGGCCCCTCTTCCCCCATCCGCATGGGCCGGAGGTACAATCCCCCGGGCCAACCATGGTGCTGCATCGGTGCATCTTCTCCTAATCCGGTACCGTCGTCGGACGGGGCGTTGATTCCCAAAATTTCTGTGGTGCTCCCGGGCGGTGGTTGACCGGTTGGTCGTCGATCCAAGAGTTGGAGCACACGTCGGCGTTGAGGGGGGAGGACCCCCACGGCCAACGCAGCGTCCGTTGCATGTTGTGCTGAGGGTCCATTCAGTCGAATCGTGGCATGGTTCGCCGAAGACCGAAGGTCGACCTCCACCGTGATGGACAGGTCCACGTCGTCGATCAGCGCGCGTTGCCTTCGTAATTCCGTGACGTTGACCCCGATGCGGAGCACGAGGGGGAGCAGGATCACGGGGACGACGACCAGGCCCAAGAGC
>JALRLN010000243.1 GCA_023254445.1 Candidatus Poseidoniaceae archaeon
ACACGCACGGCGGCGTGGGCCAAACCGGGTTGAGCGATGTTGCCCAACTATGGTTGACGCTGGCGCAAAAGATCCACGACGACGAACGCATCACGGTGGATGGTCATCTCCTTACCGTGCACCTCGATTCAGGCATGGAGCTCTGCTTCGACGCCACGCTTGCAGAGCACTGCACGCTTGGAAGAACGTGGACACTGCTGCACACCCCTGAACATCACGTCATGGCCTTGCATCCTGAAGTGAAGAACGCACTCGGCCCCTCGGCCGTCTTGTGGGAGCCGTGGTGGGGGCAGACCCTGCCGCTGAGCAGGGTCGCCGATGCAGCGTGGGCGAGGTTGATCGAGGACGAATTGGTCGGCACCATTCCCGATGCGGATTGGGCATGCTGGTACCCCAAACTCTGGACGGCGCTCCTCAACCTCCTGGACGATGAGCCGTCCCTTTGGGCTAGGTTGAACCTGATTCGCTCGGGCATGGAGGGAGCCTGATGGTTTGGTTCCCCCCACAGACCATCGCGTCGCTGACCGACCTGCCATGGCCTGAGCACGACGGACCGTTCGTGGTGTACCACCCTGCAGCGCACAGGAACCATTCCGCATCGTTGAGCCTTGCCCTTGAGGCCGAAAGGCCGCTGCTTCACGTGAGCAACGACACCTTCGCATGGTGGCCGGAGGGCGTATGGCCAGCCGTGCCCGGCGACATGCGCCTTGGGAGAAGGAGCACGTCGTGGATGAACGGTGACGAGCTCAGGCTGTACGGCCCACCCCCTCACGCAGTGGCGCCCGTGTGGCCGGTGCACACCGAAGGTGACGCATGGCGCTGGATGAGGAGGATACCCTCCATCGATGTCCTGTACCTGGACTGGACGGACTGGTTCGCGGACGGCCAAGTGCAGCACACCAACCCGTCGCACCTTGCTTCCGTTGTCTCGACGTGCCTCCCTCACCTCAGGGACGGCGCGGTGGTGGTTGTGGATCACAAAACGGGCTGGTCTGAATCCTTCAGTCCCTCCACGCCGACCAACCTCGGACACGACGCGGTGTTGAAGCCGCTCGGACGCCTCAGTTGGTTGGACCTTCTCCCGGACGAGGGAAGGGTGGTCGACGCATCGGTCTTCTCCGTCCACCACCCGCTGCCTCTGAAGCCACTCACGTGGAGGCAGATGCTGGCACCTCTCGCGCCGGAGGTCAATTGGTCAGCAGCACAATGCGACGAGGCCCAGCAGAAGGTGCCCGCCGCATGCACGTTGGCCATGTCCCCCGAAGCGTGGGACCTCCTGCACATGGAACGCGTGGATTCAGGCTTCCATGGAATCCAGCTCGAACACGCAGGACCGAGGCCGAAGCCTCCGTGGACGGTCAGGTCGTGGACGGTGCACCTCGAGGGTGTGCGTTCCCTCCTCGGTCACTCGGATTCGCTGGCCTGAGCGGCGTACTTCGCGTCCTCGGCCTTGGCGATCTCCGACGCGGTTTCAACGTCGACGAACCAGGTCAAGATGACACCTAGCACGATGAGCATGAGGATGGAGAGGATGGCCGTCCGGGCGTCCGCAAGGCCGCTCACGCCGAAGTACAACGCCGGGCCGATGAACGAGGCGGCACGGCCAAAGAAGCCAATGAAGCCGAAGAATTCGGCGCTGCGGGACTCGGGAACCATTTGACAGAACAGGGAGCGCGCCATCCCTTGCGAGCCACCAAGGAGGAAACCGGCACCGATACCGATGAACATCC
>JALRLN010000244.1 GCA_023254445.1 Candidatus Poseidoniaceae archaeon
TGGAGGCGTTCTGGACGCCGGAAGGCTGGCCCGAAGGCGAGCCGCTGCCTGAAGCAAGCAGGGACGCCATCGACCGCCTGCTCGATGCATGGCAGGGGCTTACGCTCAACGAAGGCCTGCTCGGTGCGAGGATCCGTGCCGAAGCGGTGGCCGGACTCGACGCTGGGGTTGTCATGGGCGAACAATGGTGCGCGCCGGAGGACGAGGAAGGCCTTCGTCGCATGCTGGCCTCGGCCGGCGGCAGCGACGAGGAATGCACCTTCGGACTCGGCATGCTCCGCGAGCGCCTGCCGTTGGGCGGTGGCATCGTGGACGCCCGCGGCCGCTTCAAACCCCGTGAGGACGGGGCGTTGGTGCTCATGGACGGCTTGAGCCTGAACGCGATGCTCGGGGCCCTCTGGGACGAACACGCGGCGGCCGGTTTGCAGGCGCTCGGCATCGATGAGGCGGAAAGCGACGCGATCCTCAGCGGCATCGATGGGCGACCGAAATCCTTCGCGACCTTCCTTCGCGGCCTCGACGAGACGCGCGCGCAAGCACGCCGCGTCTCCCGATTCCCCCACCTCCGTGGCGCGCTCAGCGGAGCGCTCGGAGGGGCGCATGACCTCGTGCTGACCGGACTGCTCGACGGTGTTGGACGCGCGCAGAAAGAGGCGTGCGGACGGCACGACAGCATCGACAACGCCGCTGCAGCGTGGGCCTGGCTCATCGCCGCAAGCCGTCACGCTGGACAAGAATGGCATTTCGAGCCCGACGCACGCGAGCGTGGGTCCGCATGGTCAGCGGCCGTTGGCCACCTCATCGAGCAAGGGCAAGCCCTGCTTGAGGCAGACGACGCAGACCTTGCAGCAGCGCAGAACGGGTGGTCCGCTGCGCTGTCGGCCCTCGCTGAAGGCATGGGCGTCACGGCACCCTGAGGTCATCCGAGGGCCGTCCACAGCAACCAGACCGCGACCCCAATCAGCAACGCGCCAAGGGCGGCGTTCAGGCGCCGCCCAGCAACCTCCGAAGCAAACAAGCGACGCAGTTGGGCCCCGAGGACGGTCCAGGTCAGCACGGCCGGATAGCCAAAGCTCAGGTTCAATCCGACCAGCGCCACCTTGGCCATCGCTCCGTCGCCAAACACCGAGCCAAACCCGGCCATCAGGACAAGGAAGTGGATCCACGCCTTGCCGTTGACAAACTGCAAGGCTGCCCCCGTTCGGAAGCCGAGGCGCCCCTCGAGGTCCGCCTCCCCAACCCCGTCCGAGCGCATCACGTGAAGGCCAATCCAGGCGATGTACAGGGCTCCGATGGCTTCCAGCGCGCGAAGCAGCACCTGTTGCTGCTCCAGCAGGTCCGTGGCGAGGCCGACCAGGACGCCCAACACGCTCCACCCGAGCGCCATGCCCGCGGTCAGAGGAAGGGTCGCTCGAACACCGTACTTGGCGCCGTGCGCAACTGCCGCGTGCCGGGGTCGGTCAATCTCAAGAAGGGCCGCGGCAACTTCGAGGCGCGGCTGGTCGAGTTCCATCCGCAGCGCGAATACACGCTCGAAGAGATTTGCAAGGCGCTGGACGTTACGCCTGCCGAGGCGGACACCGCCGAGTATCGGCGCATCAACATCCGCGACACGGGCGGCGACACCGTGCTGCAATGGCTGTCCGACAAGAACCTTGTGCTGTCGCGGGTCAACAACGAAGGCTGG
>JALRLN010000245.1:0-294 GCA_023254445.1 Candidatus Poseidoniaceae archaeon
TCCAAACGAGCCTTGTGAATTCGACCGTTTCATCGAACTGCTCCTCGAAGAATACGCCGAATACACGCCGGAATTTGCCGCAGAAGAATGCCGCATCCCCGTTGAGCAGGTGGTTGAAGTAGGCCAGGTCGTGATGGGGGCGGGCTCCAAACTGGCCACCCACGTCTGGCGCAGCGCCTCCATCGGCAACCTCGGCGGGTGGCAGGTCAGCCGAACGCTGCACTTCCTCAACGTGCTGACCGGCTCGGTGGGCACCGAAGGCGGCACCAGCCCCAACACCTGGTCGAAGTACAA
>JALRLN010000245.1:304-1685 GCA_023254445.1 Candidatus Poseidoniaceae archaeon
TGTTCGATGAACCCCCGGCGCCAGACGGTTGGAACGAGTTGCACTTCCCGCCTGAGTACACCCTTTCCCATTTCGAAATGAGCCACTGCCTGCCGTACTTGGTCAAGGAAGGGCGCGGTACCATGGACGTCTACTTCACGCGGGTGTTCAACCCCGTCTGGACCTACCCAGACGGCTTTGCATGGATGGAGATGCTCGAAGACGAGGAGGCCATCGGCTGCCACATCGCCCTGACGCCGACCTGGAACGAGACCGCCTTCTTTGCCGACTACGTCCTTCCGATGGGCCATTCGGCCGAACGCCACGACGTCAATTCCTATGCCACCTCATCGGGCATGTGGGTGGCCTTCCGTCAGCCCGTGCTGCGCGAGTACGCACGCCGGGAAGGGCGCGAAGTCGAATTCACCTACGAGGTCAACCCGGGTGAAGTCTGGGAGGAAGACGAATTCTGGAACGAATTGTCGTGGCGCATCGACGACGGGACGATGGGCATCCGTGAGCATTTCATGAGCCCCTACCGTCCCGGTGAAAAGATCACCATCGACGAGTACTACCAGTACCTCTTCGAGCGCGTTCCAGGGCTGCCTGAAGCCGCCGAGAAGGAAGGCCTGACGGCCTTGGACTACATGCGCAAGCACGGGGCCTTCCAGATCAAGGAAGCCACGTACGAGCAGCACAAGGAAGAGGGCTGGCCCACCCCCAGTGGAAAGCAGGAATTCTACTCGCAAACGATGATCGAATTCGGATACCCCGAGCACGCCATCCCCCATTTCCGCCAGAAGTCGCACGTGCACCCTGACCACCTGCAGGGCGACGACGAGTACTGCCTGCTGCCGAACTTCCGGCTGCCGCAGCACATCCACTCCCGTTCGGCCAACGCGAAGTGGTTGGTCGAAATCGCCCACCGCAACCCGATTTGGATCCACCCAAGCGACGCGGCCAAGCTGGGCGTTGCGGAGGGCGACCTCCTGAAGATCGAGACCGAAATCGGTTGGTTCGTGGACAAAGTGTGGGTGACGGAGGGCATCAAGCCCGGCGTTGTCGGGTGCTCCCACCACATTGGCCGGTGGCGCCGCGAGCAGGACCAGGGCAACCGCCTGATGACGAACACGGTCAGCATCGAAGACCGTGGCGAGGGCAAGATGCGCATGCGCACCGTGCGAGGCATCGAGCCGTGGAAGTCGGACGACCCCGACACGAACCGCCTCTGGTGGCGTGACGGCGGCGTGCATCAGAACATCACGCACGCGGTGCAGCCTGACCCGATCTCCGGGGCCCACTGCTGGCTGCAGAAGGTTCGCCTGTCGCGCCCGGGACCGGGCGAGCAGTACGGCGACATCGAAGTGGACCGCAACAAGGCCTTCGCCCACTTCCAGAAGTG
>JALRLN010000246.1 GCA_023254445.1 Candidatus Poseidoniaceae archaeon
CTGGTGCTGCTCCAGCAGGTCCGTGGCGAGGCCGACCAGGACGCCCAACACGCTCCACCCGAGCGCCATGCCCGCGGTCAGAGGAAGCGTCGCTCGAACACCGTACTTGGCGCCGTGCGCAGCGCACAGGACGTTGTTTGGACCGGGCGTAAAGCACATCGGCGCGATGAAGACGATCGCCGCCAGCAGCAGCGTTGTGTCCATCGAAACGCCTCAGGCAAGGGCAAGGCCGGCCTCAAGGTCCGACCAGAGGTCCTCGACGTCTTCGATGCCGATGGACATGCGCACAAAGCCCGGAACGATGCCTGAGGCGGTCCTCACCTCTTCGGGGATGAACATGTGGCTGGAATTGAAGGGGCATTCGATCAGGGACTCAACGCCACCAAGGCTCGTGGCCTCGTAGATGAGGTTCAGGCCCCGCATCATGCGCAGTGCTGCGTCGTTGCCGCCCTTGACGACGAAGGCCACCATGCCCGAACCGCGCGGAAGGACACGTTGTGCAACGCTGTGGTCGGGATGGCTTGGAAGGCTGCTGTGCAGCACGCGCTCGACCGCTGGATGGGCCTCAAGGCGGGCGGCGAGCGCGGCCGCGTTTGAGCAAATGCGCTCCATCCGCACGTCGAGGGTGCGCATCCCACGCTCGAGGAGGTAGCAGGTGTGCGGATCCGGGGCGGCGCCGAAGTGAACCTTCCGTGGGAAGATCGTGGCGACAAGGTCGGCCCGGCCCACGATGGCCCCGCCGATGAGGTCGCTGTGGCCACCGAGGTACTTCGTGGTCGAATGGATGACGAGGTCCACGCCGTGGTCGATGGGGCGGCAGCCCCACGGAGAGGCAAACGTGTTGTCCACAATGCACAGCATGCAAGTTATGCAAGGGATCAAGCAAAGCAAAATCAATCGCAATCGTCGAACACTAGGACAGAGGGCCACGGCCCTCTTTTCTTTTGCCTTGTCCCCTGGCACATGACCGGATAAGATAAAACTACGAGGCCGCAGAGTCGCAGGGCCGCAGGGCCGCAGAGTATATAGCCTCCAAACGAGGCCGCAGGGCGCAGAACAAAGACGCAGGGTCCTCGAACCTCGCACCTTGGGCCGCAGACATCCCGCCCTGTATCAAACTAGGCCCCTGATCACCCCCAAATAAAACTATATCCTTCTTCGAGAGGTCCTTTACCAAGAAAAAATTCGCCCCGCCTCTGGCAAAATACGCCATATTCCAAGCAACTTGATGGGGAGATATTTTGACTGCGTTACTTTTCGCTACTTTCAATTCCATCCAGAAGGGTAGCCCATCCCATACCATGTGGACATCAGGCACCCCTCCGCCGTGCTTGTTTTCAATCCTCGTTGCGAAGCATTTCTTCGGTAAGTTCTGGCGTATCTGTGTCCAGAAGTTCGCCTCTGGTCCCCTGCTCATCTGTTATATCCTTATAGGTGCCCTCAATCTGGAACGCTTGCGGATATTGTTTTTGTAGTGCAGCAAGTCGCGCCGTTATCTCGTCTCTCGATAGTTGGTCTATCGTATTAATCGTCTCGCGTCTATCGATAGTCAAACCACCGAGGGCTGACCGTATCTTTTCAGCGTTGATTGCAGCGGAGAATTGACCTGCCTCCTCTGCCCCACGAGATAGCTGATACAATCTTTCAAGCTGACCGATGGTGGACACACCAT
>JALRLN010000247.1 GCA_023254445.1 Candidatus Poseidoniaceae archaeon
CATTTTTCTATGTACAAATTTACAGTTCTGGTTATTGCAGCCATTGCTTTTGTTGTGATGGAAGCATATAATGAATCTAGGAGATTTTTCATCTTTGACAGATTGTGGGGTTGTGTGCAAATGTGGGGGCGCGGCGCTGGTGGACGAACTGGCAGCCGTGCACGCCGCCATCGACGGTTGACCCGCACGGTGTGGTTCAAATCACCCGGGCCGCCACACCAACGTATGGACGCCGCCGACGTCGTAACGAACCTCCGTGAGTGGTTTGCTACCGAACGGCTCGAGGTGCGCGAACAACAGGACCCGCGCGCCGTGGTTCATCTGGCCGTCAAGTATCCCCCTGGGCCACGCGGGCACACGTTCACGGTGGTGGTCCCGAAAGGAAGGGACTTGGTCGCGATTTCCAGCGTCACCCGCGTGGATGCAGGGCAGCAGGACGAAATGCGCGAGGTGATGTCCGACGACCTCGACGAATGGCGCACGTGGATCCATGACATGCGGATGCACCTCATTGGGGCTGGCGTGGACTGGAACCTCAGCATGGGCCACGACGGGAGCGAACGGCCAGGTCCGCTTCAGGCCTTTAACGTCAGCCTCCCCGTGTGGTTCGATGGCCTCACCAAAAACGAGGTGATGCAGTCCCTGCGTACCTTGTGGATGAGCAAGCTCGGGTTGATTCACGAGATCAAGTTTGGATTTGGGCAAGGCACCGGAACGCCGGGGCCCGTGGACGACTGGGAGCAACGCCGTCGCGAGCAGCGCGGCCGGTCCGGCCCCTCGCAGGTGCAGGAAGAGCGTGCTGAGATCCAGATCAGCGACGACGATGCAGCGCCGTTCGGCGACGGCTTCGATCCGAGCGAGTGGGCCTGAGTTTCCAACCTGACCTGAACGGGTCGCGGTTAAGTATGATGAGAGGTCGAATGAGGACGTCAGTCCACCGGAGGTCGACCCCCATGCGCCAATCTGCCAAATCCGTTAGTCTCGTCATGCTCCTTCTGCTCTCCGCCTTTTCCTCGATGTTCATCGTGACCGAGGACGCCGAGGCGAACACCGTTGTCATCACCGAGGCCGTTCAGGTCGTCGACGGTGGCGCATCCTCCGACCAGCAGGCCGCCGTCGGTTCCGACAGCGAGGGCAACGTGCACCTCGTGTGGACCCGCAACGGTCAGCACCTCTGGTACTCCATGCTCTCGCCGCGGGGCGAGACGCTCATCGACGCCACGCAGGTGACCAACTCCGGATTGCACAAGATCGCCCACCCCGACCTCGTGGTCGACGAAGACGACACCGTGCACGTGGTGTGGGCGGACCGTGCCGGTCAGCACGCCATCATGTACACCGCCCTTCAGCCGTTCAACGCACCCCACGACGGCCAAGCCACGACGGACGGCACCATCAGCGTCATCGACGACACCATCCTCTCCAAGCGCGCCCAGAACCGCGACTGGCCCGCCATCGACGTGGACAGCCAGGGCGGCCTCCACGTCGTGTGGCAGGACTCGTACGACCCGCTTGACAAGTTCTTCGCGCAGCCTCAAATCTACTACTCCATGATTGAGCCCGACGTCAGCACCGGTTCGATCCTGACCCTCTTCGACGATTCGCTCCTCACGCCTATCATCGGTCACAAGGGTCACCCCGACGTGGTCGTGGATGCGAACGACTACGTCCA
>JALRLN010000248.1 GCA_023254445.1 Candidatus Poseidoniaceae archaeon
TCGAGCGGCCACGGGTCGTTGAGGTCCGCCACACCGTCGTTGTCGTCGTCGGGGTCGGCGTTGTCACCAAAGCCGTCGCCGTCGGAGTCCAACCACTCACGCGGGTCGTAGGGGAAGGCGTCCATCACGTCGGTGTAATTGTCGCCGTCGTCGTCGTCATCGAAGCGGTCGCCGATGCCGTCCATGTCGGTGTCGTTCCATTCGCTTCCGTTGTACGGGAAGGCGTCCACCACGTCGTTGTAGCCGTCGTTGTCGTCGTCTTCGTCCTCGGCGTCACCGATGCCGTCCAAATCAAAGTCAAAGCACAACGAACCGTTGCGTGGGTAATCCTCGAGGAGGTCTTCGCAGCCGTCGCCGTCATCGTCCGTGTCGGCGTTGTCGCCCAAGCCGTCGTTGTCAAGGTCGGTGTCTTCCTTCGGGTCAAGCGGGAAGGCGTCTTCGGTGTCGTTGGTGCCGTCGTTATCGTCGTCAAAGTCGGCGTTGTTGCCGATGCCGTCGTAATCGGTGTCGATGGATTCCGAAGGGTCGAGCGGGAACGGGTCAAGCGCGTCGATGACGCCGTCGTTGTCGTCATCGCTGTCCACACGGTCGGCTTGACCGTCCCCGTCGCTGTCAAGCAGGACGGTGATGAGCATCGTGACGTTGTAATGACCGCCGGAGTTGCTCGCCGTGATGGTGTAGAGGGTGGTGTTGGACGTCACGTTGGCCGTTCCGTACATCACGCCGTTGACAAACAACAGACCTGACGGGAGGGCGGGAGTGATGCTCCACGAATCGATGGAGGCGTTGCCCATGGTCGGGAACAACGTCGGCATGGCGGTGCCGTTGACCAACTCCAATTCACTCACGTCGTAAGCGATGTACGGGCGCGCCTCAGCCACGCTCAACCAGAGGTCGGCGGTGGACGACTTGCTGCCGGCCATCACCGTGATGGTGTACTTGGTGAGCGACTGCACCTGAGTGGGCGTGCCTGAAATCAATCCGGTCGTGTTGTTGAACGACAAGCCAACGGGCAGCGAAGGTTGAATCAGCCAGGTGATGCTGTTGGCGTTGGACACCTGCGGCATCACCGGTTGCATCGGCGTGAAGCGGGTGAGGTTCAACCACGTGACCGGATAGGAAACCGACGGAGCCCCTTCGTTGATGCGAATGAAGACCGTTGCCTGTGCGCTGCCTTGGGTGTTGTTGGCCCACACCGTGTATTGGGTGACGCTTTGCGACGCCATGGCCACGCCGTAGATGCTGCCGTTGCTGCTCGAGAGCACGAGTCCGTTCGGCAAACTTGGCGAAATGGCGTAGGTGGAGGGGTCACCGCCGCTGTTGACCAGCGTGATGTACACGGAATCGTCCACGGTGTAGTTGTTCTGCAGTTGCGTGAACTGGATCGACGGCGACATTTCCTGCACGGTGAGGTTGAACACGAAGCTGTCCACACCGCCGTCGTTCGTGGCCCACAGCGTGTAGGTGGCGTTGGTCACCAAGGACACGGGCGTGCCCGTCAGTTGGCCGTAAGCGTTGAGCGAGAGGCCGCTTGGCAGGGACGGTGAAACCGACCAGTTGCGCACCGCACCGCCCATGTTGATCGGGGTGATGGGCGAAATGACGGAGTTGTACGTCAAGGTGATGTTTTCCATCGGCAAAACCACGTCAGGCGCGTTCTCGTACACGA
>JALRLN010000249.1 GCA_023254445.1 Candidatus Poseidoniaceae archaeon
GTCGGCACCGGCACCATCGCCATCATCGACGCTGGAGGGCTCGGGTCCGTGACGGTGGACTGGAGGCTGCCGGAGTCGGACGACCTCGTGGTTCGGCTCGACGCAGAGGTGGACCGAGGGGCGACCATTGACGAGCGGGACGAAACCAACAACCTTGACTCCACCGTGGTCACCGTGAAGGCCGCGCCCGAACCGGCATCCAACGCAGACGACGGGGCGACGAGCCCCCCCGCAGGAGCCACGCTCGGCCTCACCGTGCTCAGCCTCGTGGCCATCCTCGGTCTGTTCGCCGCCTTTGCGCCCAAGCGTGTCCGGAAGATCGAGTGAAGCACGCCCCACGATGTCGGATAATGCGAAAATCACGGTGAACCTTCATATCACCAGAGGTCCGGGCTCCGGTTCTCCTGAGGCCGTGGGGGCCGTCCGTGCAAGCGGCAGGGGAGGTTGTGGGAACCATGCCGGAGTTGAAGATCCGCATTGAGACAGACGAGTACATCTACGAAGAATACATCGAAGCGTGATCAGGACGACGTGGTCCATCCGCGAGGGTAGGCGTCCGGGTCCATCACGATGGTCTCTGGCTTCGCCACTTCGCCGCTGGACATGCCGCCGATGCTGCTGCTGTCAACGCAGAGCTGAACCATGCCGATGAGTTCACCCTTCAGCGTCATGGCCGCGAGGCTCGAGCCCTCGCTCCATCCCCCGGACACAGCGACCACGCCGGGCCTGGTCAGCGGTGCACCGTGGGCAAGCGCGCTCACAGCAGCGTCGCGAACAACAACGCGGGGCATACCGGCCACAAGCACCTCGATGGGGTGGAGCATGCGCAGCATGGCCTCCTCCTGTCCGTGTTCCTTCCACAACCAGTACGCATCGGCAACGTTCTGCAGGGTCACCGACGCCTCGAGATGAAAGCGTCCAGACGCGGAGCGCCGCAGTTCCACGAGGTTGACTGGACGGTCGAGCAACAGTCCGAGGTCACGAGCCAAGGTGCGAACGTAGGTCCCTGCTTCACAGGTCACTTCGGCCACGACGTGACGCTCGCTCCTGTCAAGCACCTCCAAGCGTTCGATGGTGCGGGTCCTGACCTGCACCTTCACCGCAGACACCTCGGGAGGGACGTTGTAGATGCGCCCCCGCAGGCTGGAGAGCGCCTCCTCCAGCACCTCGTCCGTGACCGTCGACGGCACGTCAAACACGGCAATGTAGGTCTTGTCGTGGGTCAGCACCTTGCCGGTCAGGCGCATCGAACGGCCAAAGGTCAGCGGGAGGACGCCCGTCGCAAAGGGGTCAAGCGTTCCGCCGTGGCCAAGCCGTTCCAAGTGGAACAGGTCGCGAACCCAGGCCGCAACCTGATGCGACGTCGGTCCAGCAGGTTTGTCGAGAAGGATGACGCCGGCTTTCAGCCGCTCCTCCAGCGGTCGTTCGTTGGGAAGGCAGCCGTAGGTCGGGTCGGTCGCGGCATCCGCGTCGAGTGTGATCATCGTCATGGTGTGGCCTCCTCGATCAAGGACAACACAGCAGCAAGGACCTCTTCGGCCGTCTGCTCGCTGACATCGAGCACGTGGGTGTATGGCGTGGGGTCCTCGGGGTCCAAACCGTAGAGGTGCATGAAACGAGCCCCATCGACCTCCATCCTGCGGCGGTTGGCCTCTTTCGCGGCCTTG
>JALRLN010000024.1:0-280 GCA_023254445.1 Candidatus Poseidoniaceae archaeon
ATTACCGCACGGCAGAATTGTGGCACCCACCACGTTTGTCAAGAAGGGAATGGATGTTCATCCCCTTTGGTGGTGGCACCCCGGTTCGTCACCAATCGTTTTCTCGAATGGAAGACGTCCGCCGGTACCTGATTGAGCGGGCCACGCATTCGTGCTTCTATTCCACCGCGTATTGGAAACGCCCGTACGAAGCCAAGATGGCGGACAAAGACTGGATGGGCGCGGACCTGATTTTTGATCTGGACGGCGATCACCTCCCAGGGGTTTCTGACCGTGATTT
>JALRLN010000024.1:289-14333 GCA_023254445.1 Candidatus Poseidoniaceae archaeon
GAGGACCACCTTCACGTGACCTTTTCTGGACACCGTGGCTTTCACTTGCATTACCGTGATCCGTCGTTGGTGCACCTTGATTCGGAGGCAAGGCGGGAATTGGTCGCGCACATTCGCGGCGAAGGGGTGGACGTCGCCGGACGCTTTGCCCGGTATGCGGACGCTTCCTCCACGGGATGGTCACGGCGTGTCCGTGAGGGCGTCGCAACGACCGTGTCGACCTTGGCGTCCATCGCTTCGAAGGAGGAGGACTCGGCCAAGCACGTGTCGAGGTTGCACGAAGGCGTTCAGCGCCGGCGGGCACACGAAGCAAAATCCAGCGGACCACATTCCAAAGAGGCCATCAAAAAGCTCGCAGCAACGCTTTCAGAGCACGGCAGAGCGGAACGGCTGCTCGCGGGGAATTTTGACGTTCTCAAAGACGGTTACAGGACCCTCTTTGCGGACCTGGTGGCTTCGGACACCTCCATTGTGCTCGGGGCTGCAGGGGAGACGGATGAGGTTGTGACGATCGATACCCGGCGGCAAATCCGGTTTCCGACGAGCCTGCATGGAAAGTGCGGGTTACGCGTGTCCACCTTGCCGTTGAACCGATTGAATCCTGATGCACCTGGCCATTACAATGCCTTGCAGGAAGCCGTGGTGTTTGGTTCGGAAGTTGACCGAACCATGGAGGTCACCGTGGACGATGCTGTGTTTGGCTTGCATGGCCGAAGGCTCGAGGCCAGCACAGGCGACAAAGTGCAGGTCAGCGAGGCAGAACAGGTCTTCCTCTCGCTGAAGGGGTGGGCCCGCAACGTGGCGTGATGGATGGCGTTCAACGCCATCTCGACTGAGGAACCTTGAAGGGGCACGTCACGACCAAAGGGGCAGGGTTCCCCATGGGTCGACGCAAGCGGAAGGAACCCGAGGCTCCGGCAGCAGCCCTGCCACCCCTCCCTGACCTTCCTCCACTCCCCGGAATGCCACTCCCTCCGGCGGTGGACCTGCCAGCCCCGCCGATGCCGACCGAGATGCCTTCGCCCGCCCCCCTCCCAGAGCCTTCACTCGCTCCATCAGTGCCTGAACCGGCGGTCGCCGCCTCGGCTCCCGCGTCAACGACCGAAGAACCGAGTTATGGGGACATTTGGGCCAAGCGCACGGAAAAGCCATTGCAACAGGTGTACGGCCACATCGACCGCTTGTCCAACAGGGACGCAGGCTCCCTCCTCGACCGATACGCCGATCGCTTCGGTCATGACCTCGACCGCGAAATCGTCGTGCTTCGCAAGCAAATGCACGACGATCGCCTTGCCGAAGCAAGGGAGGCACCAACAGTAGAACTGCTCGACGCAGAGCCCGTTGCTCCAGAAGGCGACCGGTTGAGCGTCGTCGAAGCCCGCCTCCGTGAACTCAAGCCACAGTACGAAGCCGCAAAGCAGAACGGCGACGAGGCTGCCCTCACCTCGCTTCGACCCGAACTGAAAGCCCTAATGGAAGAACGCAAGGCCCTGAAGGGGGCCTCCGTTGCGCCAAGTCCCCAGGTCAGCACCTCCGCAGCCGCAGCATCGGATTCAGACGAATT
Source organism: Candidatus Poseidoniaceae archaeon (assembly GCA_023254445.1). Taxonomy (GTDB): domain Archaea; phylum Thermoplasmatota; class Poseidoniia; order Poseidoniales; family Poseidoniaceae; genus MGIIa-L3. The sequence continues at coordinate 1,854 of JALRLN010000024.1, forward strand.
CCCCGCTTTCGTGGCCGTTGTGGATGCGCTGTTGGGGAGCGATCTCCCTGAAGAGGCCGTCAATGCCTTCATCGCCAGTCCTGATTTCGCCATCTACCAAGAGGTGGGAAGCAACCCAAGCGGGGCAACGGACGTGCAACGCGCACAATTCTTTGTCGTGGTCGATGCCCTCCTCGGGGGCATGCCAGACGAAGCGGTTCAGACGTTCATCGCAGGGCCTGACTTTGCCCTCTATGGCCGAATCGGTGCACGCTACAGTTAGGGGGAGACAACATGGGACTGCTTGACAAGGCCAACGCCAACACTGGAGGAGCAACCACGGCGGCGCCAGCCGCTCCCGCTCCAACCCCGGCTCCTGCCGCTGCACCAGCGCCGGCACCCGTCGCTGATGCGGCAGCCAAAACGAACACCAAGGCCAAAAAGGCGAAGGCGCCAAAAGCACGCCCAAAAGGCCTCCCCTCTGAATTCGAAATCGCAGGAACGGGAAGCCGTACCATCGGTGCATGGTCCAACATGGTGGTCAACTTCGGCTTGATTGCCGTGGCGACCGTGATGTCGATCTCCGACACCAACTTCACCACCACCTTGCTGTGGGGCGGTGCCTTCGTGATGTACCTCGTGAACGTGGTTGTGATCCCGCTCCGTTTTGGTCGGAACATCGGTCAGTTCGTGTCGCGGACGAAATACGTGAACTCCTCTGGTGAAGCCCCTCCGAAGATTCATGCCGTCCTCAACAGCCTGCTCGGATTTTTGCTGCTGCTGGGCACGTTCCTTGTCTTTGCCAACATGGGCGACCTCAAGGACGGGGACACGAAGGCCATCACATGGTTCAGCATCGGCTGTGTCATGGTGCTCATGCCCATCATGAATCGGCAGTTCAAATCATCAAGCGACCTGAACCAAGGCATGTTCGATCGTTTGTTTGCCGCTTACCTCGTCAAGCACGTTCCCGTTGCAGGCGAAGCGACCGGTGGATGGATGCAGCGCCTTGAGAGCATGGGTGATTTCGGTGACCGCCTGCAGGAGCGTCAGCGACAGCGTGAACAGCGAGCCGCTGAAAAAGCCGCTGAAAGGGCGGCAGCGCAGGAAGCAAATGCTGCTGAATCCGACGGGGCCGAGGATTGAATGCTCGCTCGGCGCATCGCCGACCGGTTCCTCGAAGGGCCACCAAAATCGGTCCCAAACACCCTCGATGATGCCTGGGACGTCACGGTCGTTGATGGTCTGAGAGGCCCTGTTCGCATTGCATCGAGTCGCCCAGATGGCGCCATGCTGTCCACCATGGTGGTGGTGCACGGATGGACCTCAGGTGTTGTCCGCTCAGCGAACAGGGTGAGGCACCTCACGGAACGTGGGATGTTGGTGCACCTCATGGAAGTCCGGGGGCACGGTGACAGTCCGAGCGAGGGGCCGTGGACGGCAGGTGCGGTCGTCGACGACCTTGTCGCGGTTCTCAAGCACGTCGAACGCCATGGCCCTTGCGTGCTCTACGGGCATTCGCTGGGTGGCTTTGTGGCCTTGCGCATGTTTCACGAATCCAACGCGCACCACACGGTGAACGCCCTCGTGCTCGAATCCCCGATGACGATGTACGCTCCGGTGTTTGACGAAGGCTGGTCCACGCTCGGTGTCTTGGGTCACATCCCGGGTTTGAAGAAGGCGGTGCTTCGCTCCCTGATCGCAAGGTGGCAGAACGAACACCCAGGCTCAGGGATCACGTCCCTTGTGGACGTCGGCGTCCCTGCATGGGGCATGCCGACCTGCCCCACGTTGGTCCTCCAAGCCGAACCCGACCGCCGTTTGGGCCCCGCACATCTCACGGCGTTGTTGGACGCTTGGCCGGAGCATGTCCCGCTCAAGGTCGTCAGGGATTCCACTTTGCGCCACTCAGGAACGTCCAGTCATCCGGCACGGGACCAGGTCTTGGATGCGTGGTTGGAAGAGCAGGGCCTCATTCTTCCCCGCTGAGTGCCGCTTGTTCTCTTGCGTATTCCCGGAGGTCCTCGACCTCATCCAATTCGTCGACGAATTCCGCACCGACCAAGGTTTCGAGCACGTCCTCCAACGTGATGGCGCCTTGGGTGCCTCCAAATTCGTCAACGACGAGGGCGAAGTGCTGCCTTGATCCTCGAAACAGCACGAGGGCGTCTTCGACGCTGGCTTCGCCACTGATGCGGATGATGGGTCGCATGAGGGACGCCATCGTCGCATCGTGTTCGTCCTTGGACGAGGCCGTCAGCACGGAGGAGCGGAGCACAAGGCCAAGCACGTCATCAAGGTCCTCACCGAGCACCGGCATGCGTGAATAGCGGAGCACAGGATTGCTTTCAATGACCTCTTGCACGGTGTCCGAATCGTCCACCCAATGCATCACCGTCCTCGGGGTCATGACCTCTTTGACACGGATTTCCCTCATCTGGAGCACGTTGTGAATGATCGTCTCTTCATCGGTTTTGAGCACACCGCCTTCTTCGCCGAGGTCGGCAATCGCCGCCACTTCCTCACGCGAGACCTGCGAAAGGTCACCGTGCGGCAAGATCCGCTTCAGTCCTTGGATGGGGACAATGAGGACCTTCATGGCGAGCACCACGATGACCAAGAGGGACCCACACGGACGTGCAAGCGCCCTCCAATAAGCCGACCCAAGCGTTTTCGGAACGATCTCCGAGAGGAACAACATGGCCAACGTCAACAGGACGGAGGCCAGGGTCAGGGCACCATCGCCGTAGAGCAATTGCACCTGCGAGCCGACGCCGGCGGCCCCCATGGTGTGCGAAATGGTGTTGAGCGTCAAAATCGCCGTCAACGGGGCCACGCTATCGTCCTGTTTGAGTTTGGACCACGTCTTGCCCAACGACGTGCCGGCGTTTTGCTCCACAGCGACCCACGTTGGGCTGATGGAAAGCACGACCGCCTCCAAAATGGAGCAAAGGAAGGACACGCCGAGCGCGATGGTGGCGTACGCCACCAAAAGACGTACGTCACCCGTACCGGTTGCTTCGATGTTGGCCCCGGCGGCCATCATGATTTCAAGGACCATGTGAGCGAAGACCCCTGTCGGAGACAATCTATCCTGTGGTGGACCACTCATCAACCTGACGCTAGGCAGCACCAAAGATAGGGCTAAGAGGGGCACGTTCGAGGCTTTACCAGATGACGTCCGACGAGCACGTCCTCATCAGCGTGGCGTGGCCGTACGCAAACGGCCCCCTCCACCTTGGCCACGTGGCTGGGTGCTACCTGCCACCCGACATCCAGTTCAGGTACGAGCGTGCCATGGGCCGACGCGTGTTGATGGTGTCCGGCTCTGATGAGCACGGGACACCCATCACCGTGACGGCTGAGCAAGAAGGCATCGCTCCGCAGGAGGTGGTCGACAGGTTCCACGAGATCAACAGCAAGGCGCTCGATGCACTTGGCTGCGCATGGAGCACCCACGTTGATCCACGAGGCATCGAATACGGCGGAGCGTTGTTCAACCGAACAAGCGACCCGGAACACGCAAAAATTGTCCAAGATACGGTGCAGATCCTTGAGAACGCAGGCCTCTTTGAGAAGCAATCCACGCCGCAATTTTACGAACTCAACGAGGACGGTGGCCGATTCCTGCCAGACAGGTACGTCGAAGGAACGTGTCCGTCGTGCGGTGCGGACGATGCACGAGGTGACCAATGCGATGCGTGCGGTGCGACCTACGAATCGGTGGAATTGGGTGAACCGCGTTCACGAATGCACCCTGAACGCAAGATCGAGGTTCGAGACACGGAGCACCTGTTTTACCGCCTCGACAAGTTTCAATCCACGCTCGAGGCCTTTGCTGCCACGGGTCAGGGCCGGTGGAAATCGAACGTACAAGCCATGACCAAGCAATGGTTGGACATGGGCCTTCGACCGCGCGCGGTCACGCGTGATTTGTCGTGGGGGATTCCCCTTCCGTTCAAGGGCGACGAGTGGGAAGGGAAGTGCGTCTATGTGTGGTTTGAAGCCGTTCAGGGCTACCACACATGCGCTCGCATCTGGGCGTCCAGGTATGCGGAGGACCATCCGGACGGAGCCGACGCATGGCGCCGTTGGTGGTGCGTGGACGACGATGGGCGGTCGCCGCGCCACCTGTACTTCCTTGGCAAGGACAACATTCCCTTCCACACGGTGATTTGGCCTGCGATCATCCTTGGACTCAACATGGCGGAACGAGGGCTCGAAGCACCTCGTCTCCCCATCGCTGGCGACTTAGCGCTGCCGCACGACGTTCCAGCCATGGAGTACCTGATGCTGAGCGGTGGTCAATTCTCCAAATCGAGGAAGCATGCGGTCTGGTTGCCGTCCTTCCTTGAGCATCATGACCCGGACACGCTGCGCTACTATCTGGCCATCAATATGCCCGAGGGCCACGACACAGATTTCACGTGGGAAGATTTCGTTGCCAAGGTCAACAGCGAATTGATTGCTGCATACGGGAACTTTGCTCACCGCGTGTTGACCCTCAATGCGAAGGTTCAGCAGACCGGTCACGGTCCTCTCAGCGCATGGGAAGGGTCCGGCACGACGTGGACGGAGGACACATCAGCGTGGCAGGCCCAGCACGAACTCGTTGGTCACTCCCTTGAGCGGCACCGGTTCAAAGAGGCGCTACGAGCGGCCATGACGATGGCGCAACAAGGCAACGGCATTGTCCAAAGGGCCGCGCCATGGGTCGCCCTGAAAGACGACGCAAGCGATGAAACACGAGCAGATTCCTTTGCTGGCCTCGCCCTCGCCCTCCGTATTGTGCGATCCCTTGCCATCACGCTTCAGCCCTTCATGCCCGCTTCGTCTCAGCGCTTGTGGGACATGCTTGGGGAGACAGGAGCGGTGAGCGAGGTCCGGTGGGGGGAGGCGGTCGACCTCGAGGTTCCGTTGAGCGAACCGACCCTAGCCCCAACCCCCTTGTTTGAACGGTTGGATTTGGCTGCCATTTTGGAACGTGAAGGCCAGGTGGCAGAAGCGCATGCTCCGACGTCCGAGGCACCGAGCGTCACCGGCGTCAAGGGCGGAAAAAAGGAGAAAAAGGACGTGAAAACCATGGAACGAGAAGGCATCAGCACCATCGATTTTGAACAGTTTACCGCAGTTGATATGCGCGTGGCTCGGGTCATTTCCGTTGAGGCGCATCCCGATGCGGACCGCCTTTGGGTGGTCTCGCTCGACGACGGTTCTGAAACCGGTCGAACCATTTGTGCGGGCCTTCGTGACGTGTACGCTGCCGAAGACCTTCTCGGGCTTCACGTCGTTGTGGTGGCCAACCTTGCCCCTCGCAAACTTCGTGGCATCATGAGCGAAGGGATGATGCTCGCCGCCGATGACGGTGAGGGTGTCGTTCGTTTGCTCACCGTACTGGATGCGATCGCACCCGGCGCTCAGGTGCGTTGAGCATCCATTCGACGACGCACACCTTCCATGCACTGACGGCCGAGCACGCGGACGTCTTCACGCAACGACGGAAGCCGTTCTCGTAGGTCTGCGCCATACTCCAACGGCAGGGCATCGAGGTTGATTTGCACGTTGAACACCGCGCCTTTGGCCGCTGCAGAGGCCAAGAGCGAGGCCATACCAGCGTCGCTGATGGCGTTGGGGTTGCCATGGTTGACCATCGCATGAACGTGATCAAGGAGGACCAGTGCACGTTCTGCGGTTCGCATTGGGACCTCAGCAGCATGGAGCGTTGCCGCTCGTATGGACCCCCGCCGTGCTGCTTTCTCTTCGTCCGTACCCTTCGGAAGACGGAAGGCCTCCATCACTGCATCAAACGCAACGGCGTCCTCCTCACCCAGGTCAAGTGCATCCCGTCGCACGCGCTCAGCCTCCTCCAGTGCACGTCGTGCTGAGTCATGTCCATCGGCCCATCGTTCTGAGCCCAAGGTCAGCGATGCCACCATGGACGTGAGTGCGGCTGCTTGTCCAAGGGCCACAGCGGCAGCGGTTCCGCCGCCCGGTGTGGGCTCACTCGATGCCAAAGCCGATTCAAAGTCGCGAAGCGAAAGGTCAGCAAGGGTCATGCTGCTGCCTCCCGAATGGCGTATTCGATGATCCTTGTTGCAGGGTCAAACGGGCCAAGCGAGTCGAGGCCCAAACCCTCCACGGCCGCGCGAACAAGGTCCGCTTCCTCCTTCGCTTGAGGTGCGTACCACCGTCCTGCTTCCAGCATGGTTTCGAGGGGGACGAGACCGACAAGTTCCGATCCAACAACGTCCAACCCGTGGTCGGCGGCGAGGCTTCGCACGGCCTCAAACGCATGCAGCATGCCGTGCTTGTCGACGTTGGTCAGGTTCATGCTCACCTGGGAGATGCCGTGCCCCTCGAGGACCACACCCATGCCTTGCACCGATTCCAGCATGCCCGTGGCACGCAGAACGCCCTCGTCGTTGCGAGCGATGATACGTCCAGATCCCCGAAGAAGGCTTCCAACAACCTTGGCGACCCGTGCATCACGTTCCGGGACGTTGACGTTGTACGCCACCAGCACGGGCCGTGCCCCGTAGGTGCACCCTCCCGAGCGTGCAGCGGCCTCAGTCCAGCCCTCTTCATGCCCATGGTCGGGCAACCTGTCCTTTCCTCCTTCAAGCCGTTCTTTGAGCCCCTCGTACTCCCCTTTGCGAAGGTAACTCAATCGGCTCCGTTCGTCGTTCCGAGCAGCGTGACCGTACAGGAAGGTGGGTGCCTTCGTTGCCTCATGGACAGCGCTGGCGACACGCTTCGCAGCGGCAGCGCACGCGTCCATGCTCACACCAGCAATGGGTACGAACGGGCAGACGTCCACAACGCCAAGTCGAGGGTGCTCCCCGGAATGGGTGCGCATGTCAATGGCGTTGATGGCGGCCACGCTCAGGTCAATCGCCGCCTGTTCAACGGCCTCAAGCGGGCCAGCGAAGGTGATGACGGTCCTGTTGTAATCCGCATCGGGTTCAACACCAAGCACGGTGACCCCAGGCGTCGCTGCAGCAACGTTCGCAATGGCCTCAATGGCCGCCAAGTCGCGCCCCTCGGAGATGTTCGGGACGCATTCAACGATGTCCTGCATGACCGTGAAGGCCTGCTTCCCCCGTCCATGAAGGTTCGCAACTTCAGGCGTACAGGTCAGCGGGGTCGCGTCGACCACCCGCGTGGACACGTTTGGTAAGGAGTCGAGCAACGGCCTCCTTGAGGTCCCGTTGTTGGACGTGTGTGCGCTCGTCGCGTATGGCGATCATACCGGCTTCAACGCAGGTGGCTGCAAGTTCAGCCCCCGAAAATCCGTCGGTGCTCGTGACCAACGGGGCGAGGTCCACCTTCCGGGTTGACATGCCCTTCAGGTGCAGCTCGAGGATCGCCCGTCGTGCCTCATCATCAGGTTTTGAAATCTCAACGATGCGGTCAAAGCGACCGGGTCGAAGCAAGGCATCGTCCAAGATGTCCGGTCGATTTGTTGCTGCAATGATCCGCACATCCTCAAGACGATCGAATCCATCGAGCTCGGCGAGTAATTGCATCAAGGTCCGTTGCACTTCCCGGTCCCCACTTGTTGAACCATCGAGCCGCTTTGCACCGATGGCATCTATTTCGTCCAAGAAAATGATGCTCGGGGATTTCTCGCGAGCCAACGCGAACAATTCCCGTACCAAGCGTCCACCTTCACCGATGTATTTCTGCGCAAGTTCGCTCCCGACCATGCGAATGAAGGTGGCGTTTGTTGAATTGGCCACCGCTTTGGCCAGGAGTGTTTTGCCGCACCCTGGAGGACCAACCAACAGCACACCTTTTGGTGGGGTCACGCCGACGCTCCGGAAGAGCTCCGGTCGAACGAGTGGCAGCTCAATCGCTTCACGCAGGAGTTGCTTTTCCTCGTTCAATCCTGCAACATCGTCGTAGGTGACGTCGGGTGCTTCGATCATTTCGGCTCCGCTGACCATGGGATCCCAAGCATCGTTGAGGATTTCGATAATCGCCAGACTGTCCTGGTTCATCGCAACCCGTGCACCAGGTTTGAGGCGTGTTGCATCAAGCCGCTCGTTGACGGAAACTTGGAACACGGTACCGTTTGATGACTTGACAACGGCCGTGCGCGGTCCAAGCATGTCCTGCAAGGTGCCAATGATCATTGGTGGATTTTTGAGGTGCGTGAGTTCGTCTTCGAGACGTCGTGTACGCTTGTGCAATCCTCGGAGTTGCGTTTCGAGTTCGTGGCGTTGATGGTTGAGGTCCTTCGCTTCGTCCTGCAAGCGACGGATGGTTCGTTCAAGGTCTGCGAATTCATCACCACGCGGCTCATCAGACCGAGGCCCAGTGTCCACTTCACCCATGTTCCAGTGCTCGTATGACCCACTAAAAAGCCCCACTGTTCAATCTTCGACGAAGAGGGGGAACAGCCATGGTTGACAAACGCTCGATGCAAGCGGAAGGGGTAAGTCCCCCCGCCTCGAAGGTTGAATCATGGGCGAGTGTGAGGTCTGTGGCGCCATGAACGTCGGGACCCGTCAGGTGCCCATGGGCCGTGCTTCGGTTGCCGCATGCAAGCGCTGTGCCGACAAGGTTGGTCCAAAAGCGCAGGGGGTGGCGCCCGGACTTGCAGCGGCGTCCAAGCACGCTTCATCACCTGCGAAGCACCGAGGCCCGTCCGGCATCATGCGTCGAAGCGAACGCGTGCTCACCGACGACTTTGGCCCCCAGATTCGCCGTGCACGGAGCGATCGTGGGTGGAGCCAAGAGGAACTTGCACGCCGGATGTCAGAGAAGGTCAACATCGTCAAGGCAGCAGAATCCGGCCGGCGACCAACGGACGCCGTCATCTCGAAGTTTGAACGCGTGCTCGGGATTTCGCTCATGGTTGAGTACGACCCCGAAGAGCACCGTAGGGTGCAGAGCGGTCAAGACAGGGGCTTCACGCTGGGGGACTACCTCGATGGCCTCCGATGAGCACTCCACCTCGGTCAACCTCCACGCGATTTGGCTGGCCCAAGACGACCCAACAAAGAACACGGCCGTTCGCTCGTCTCGACGTGGCGATCTCACCCTGCACAAACATCTCCGGGGCTTGCCGCGGCGTGGGGTCCTGCTTGAACCCCTCTGCGGGAAGGTGTTGGGTCCAGAAGACCATGACGCGATTCGAGGAGGAGCCTTGGTCGCCTTGGACTGCAGTTGGGCCCACATCGAGCCATCGGTAGCGTCGATTGTATCGAAAACCAGGCTTCAACCACGAATGCTCCCCGTGCTTCTGGCGGCGAACCCGGTCAATTGGGGGAAGCCCGGCCGGCTATCGACCGTGGAAGCCTTGGCGGCCTCCCTTGTGTTGATGGGCGAGGGGGAGCAGGCGCGGACCTTGCTCGGAGGTTTTCGTTGGGGCCATCGTTTTCTCGAATTGAACGCGGAGCCGCTGAAGGCCTACGCCGCTGCGACCTCCTCTGCAGCATTGGTGGCCATGCAGTTCGAATTCTTCGACGTTGATGTGGAGGTTGGCGCATGACCGGCACCGCCAAGCAGCCCGTTTTGCGGGTGGTGGACGGTGCGTACCGTGCTGGGGTCGACGACCTCGCCATCGAAGCACAAATCCGCATCACCAGCGAGGCAGGGCACGGGGTTGAACTGCTGGCAACCCCATTGGATCTTGAGGACTTGAGCATCGGGCATGCCATCTGCGAGGGCTGGTTGCGCCCTTCAGTGGAACTGCCTTTCGTCGAACGTTCCGAAGTGGACGGCACCGTCGTGCTGCATCTGTCGGGTGCATCATGGACCACCCCCCTCCCGCACCGCAGCATCCTGCCGTCATGTGGTGGATGTGGTTTGACCCTCGACCCTCCCTCCTCAGGGACCTTCCTGCCTCCAGCCAATCGGGTCGAGCCAGGCGACGTCGAGGGTTGGGTGCTCAGGCTTCAGGACAAGCAACCGCTGTTCAGCACGACGGGAGGAACCCACGCGGCCGCGTTGGTTACCGAAGATGGATTCATCGTCCGTGAGGACATTGGCCGCCATAGCGCTGTGGACAAGGTGATTGGCGCATGGGGTCACTCGTCCTCACGTTCGTCAGCGCGTTGCCTGATGGTCTCAGGACGATGCGGCTGGGACGTGATGGCCAAAGCCGTTCGTTCGGGTGTGCGTCAAGTCATCGCCCTCGGAGCCGTGTCTGCTCAAGCAGCGGAACTCGCCCGTCACGAAGGGATGCTTGTGGTAGGCTTCGCAGCGGGCCACCGGCCGCAATACCTTGGTTCATGGTCGTCGTGATGGGAAAGGCTTGAGCCCAACCGCTTCAGCCACGGCTCATGGGCCATCCTTCACCACCTGGTCGGACCCCTGCGGACGAGCATCCGTTGAAGGTCAAACCAAGGAAGCATCGGGCTGCCGGCCTACCTGCCGTCACCTCGAGCCTCCGGCATGGGATACGGAGGATGGGCCTTGCTCGAACCGTCCAGACGCTACGGATGGTCAACCAACAGGAGGGTTTTGACTGCCCAGGTTGTGCATGGCCTGACCCTGAACATCGTTCTGGTTTCGAATTCTGCGAAAACGGAGCGAAGGCCGTCGCCGAAGAAGCGATGACAGCCCGATGCACACCAGATGTGCTCGCTTCCCGCTCCATCAACGACCTGTCGTTGTTGAGCGATTTTGAACTGGGTTCGCTCGGACGACTGACGTCTCCGACGGTTCGTCGTGCAGGCCGGGACCGATTCGAGCCCATCGGGTGGGAGGAAGCCCTCGATATGGTCGCCGATCGCCTTCGTACCTTGCCGTCTCCGGAACGGGGAGTGTTCTACACAAGCGGCCGTACGTCGAACGAAGCCGCGTTTCTCTACCAACTCTTTGTGCGGTCCCTTGGATCGAACAACCTCCCGGATTGTTCCAACATGTGCCATGAATCAAGCGGAAAGGGGCTTGGGACGACCATTGGCATTGGCAAGGGCACCGTCCGCCTTTCAGACTTTGAGCAGGCAGACCTGATCCTCGTGATTGGACAAAATCCTGGTACGAACCATCCAAGGATGCTGACGTCGTTGAGGGACGCCAAGCGAAAGGGAGCACGCATCATCCACGTCAACCCCCTTCCTGAGGCTGGATTGGAGCGCTTCAAACACCCGCAGGACTACATGCGGCTGGACCTGTTTGACGACCAGTTGGCCGACCTTCACCTCCCCGTGCGAATCGGAAGCGATGCAGCCTTGCTTCACGCACTTCAGCACCTGCAGATTGAAGCCGGTGCATTGGACGAACGCTTCATCGATGCATCGACCACCGGTTTCGATGCCCTCCTCGAAGAACGGAAATCCTTGGATTGGGCCCGCGTGTTGTCCGACACAGGGCTCAACCGGTCCACCATCGAAGAAGCGGCGACCATGGTGGCCGCAAGCAAGGCAACGATTGCATGCTGGGCCATGGGCTTGACCCAACATCGAAACGGCGTCGCCGTCATTCAGGAGGTGGTGAACCTGCTTCTGATGGGCGGCCATGTTGGTCGTCCGGGGGCCGGTTTTTGCCCCGTCCGGGGCCATTCAAACGTGCAAGGGGACCGGACGGTTGGCATCTGGGAAGCACCGAGCGAGACCTTCCTTGACCGGCTCGAATCCGGAACGGGCGTGACCGTCCCCCGCAAGCATGGCTTCGATGTTGTCAATGCAATTCATGCGATGCGGCAGGGCGAGGTCGATGTGCTGATGACGATGGGGGGGAACTTCCTCTCTGCAGCCCCTGACACCGATGCAACCGCTCAAGCGCTTGCTCGAGTCGGTCTTGCCGTTCACGTCGCCACCAAACCAAACAGAACACACCTGGTTCCTTCCGAAGGGGACGTCCTCCTGCTTCCATGCCTCGGCCGAACGGAACGCGATACCACCCATGGAGCCACACAATTCGTCACCGTAGAGAACTCCATGGGCATTGTTCATCGCTCTCAAGGACGACTGGAGCCAGCCTCCAAGGACTTGAAATCAGAACCTTGGATTGTGGCCGAACTTGCCCACAAGTCCCTCGATGCCACGCCCATTGACTGGCGTGGCTTGGTAGAAAACTACGATGCAATCCGGGACCTGATCGAAGCGAGCATCGATGGATTTGACCGCTACAACGAACGGGTTCGGACGCCCAACGGATTCGAACTCCCAAATCCTCCTCGGGATGAACGTTCCTTTGCGACACCGTCTGGCCGTGCAGCGTTTACGGTCCACCCTCTTCCAGACCTCCATCCGTCTCACGGGGGAACCCACGTTCTGATGACGCTGCGTTCCCACGACCAATACAACACCACGGTGTATGGACTCGAAGACCGCTACCGTGGGGTCAAGGGCAATCGGCGCGTCGTGTTCATGAACGCCGAGGAAATGGCTGAGCGCGCGTGGACAACAGGCCATCGGGTGACCTTGACCAGCCATTGGAGCGACGGTGTCAGGAGAGCCGACGATTGGCTCCTCGTCCCCTATCCCATCCCAAGGGGGAACCTTGCCGCCTATTTCCCGGAGGCCAACGTGCTCGTCCCTCTGGATT
>JALRLN010000250.1 GCA_023254445.1 Candidatus Poseidoniaceae archaeon
GTTCCGGTGGGCACTCGTCGACCGCCGTCGTTAGCGTGAACGTCATGCTGATGGACAGCGCCAACGCCAAGGACTTCGAGGCTGCGAGCGACGGAGGCGTCTCCGGCGCACTGGTTGGCGTGGTTGGTTTGCTCCTGCTCGGCCTCATTGCGGGCATCGTCGTTGTGCTCCGCACAGGTGCCGCCGCCGATGAGAAAGCCTGGTTGAGCGAAGACGAGGACGTCGCCGCGGTGGTTGACGAGGCCATCGACGAGGCGTGAGGCTCCACTCTGAACAAAGCGCATCTAACGGCCATCATTTCGCGTGGTGCTGAAGAGGAGTGAGTGAGCGAGGAAGCCTCAAAGGGTGCGTCCATGACCGGGAAACGGGTGTCGAGATGGTCGGTGAAGCCAACGTCCCGATGCTTCCCGCTGCACCTTCTGTCGTCTGGAGCGCCTCCGTCAACGGGCGCACCGAGGAAGTGTTGGCTCCAAGCAACGCCATCTTGCTCGATGTCCTCCGCGACCGCGTCGGCCAACTCGGCGTGAAGCGCGGTTGTGACCTCGGCACCTGCGGCTGCTGCGCCGTGCTCATCGATGGCGAGCCCCGATTGTCTTGCATGACGTTGGCCGGTGACGTTGCCGGTGCCTCCATCACGACCGTAGAGGGGTTGGCCGATGGCCACCACCTCGCACCTATCCAGTCCTGTTTCGCAGAATACGGGGGCTCACAGTGCGGTTTCTGCACGCCGGGCTTCCTCGTGGCCGCTCAGGCCCTCCTCAACAAAACAACCAACCCCTCGGACGAGGACATCGCCGAGGCCATTGAAGGGAACCTCTGCCGTTGCACAGGCTACCAGCCGATCATCGACTCCATCAAGGCTGCAGCAGAGGTGCTCCGAGGCGAAGCAGACCGGGTTGAACCGAGAACCCATCCTCATGCAGACCCCCACCCTGCGGGGCAAGACGAACCGAACCTTCCGCCGGGGCACGCGAGGTGAGCCGATGTCCGCAGGGTACCGCCAACAGCCAGGGTCCGGTGGCGACTCCACCAGGAAAGACGGGAAGCGGGTGGCAGGAAAACTCCGGTTTCAACCTCCGGGTGCTGGGGGGTCCCGGCCTGTGGCCTCGCAACGGGATTTGGATGCGATTCCAGAATCGGTCGGTGGGCGAGAGCCCCAACCGGCCGGGCACCATGTGCACGACGGGCTTCGAACCGGGACGTCGGTTGGTCGGCCGACCGCCTTGGTTGATGCCAACGCCAAAGTGACGGGACAAGCGTGGTACGGGGACGACGTCCGGCTGCCGAACGAAATCATTGGACGCATCCTTCGTTCCCCTCACCACTACGCACGCATCCGGTCCATCGACACAAGCGCGGCCGAGGCCATGCCTGGCGTGCTCGCCATCGCGACAGGCGAAGACGCGCCTGACACCTTTGGCGTGCTTCCCGTGACAAAGGACGAACACGCGATGGCGGTCGAGAAGGTGCGCCACGTGGGCGACTTGGTGGCGTGCGTCGCAGCGGTTGACGAAGCCACGGCGATGGAGGCCCTGAACGCCATCGTGGTTGATTACGAGGAATTGACGCCCGAGTTCGACCCTCGGAAGGGGCTTGAGGACGTGGACGAGCCGATCCATTGGCGTGGCAAGTACCACGTC
>JALRLN010000251.1 GCA_023254445.1 Candidatus Poseidoniaceae archaeon
CAGCAAGGCTGTGACCATGCCATCGATGGCGTCGGCGTCTTCGAGGTCCACCGCATGCACAGCATGTTGGCCCGGACCCAGCCCTGAAAGGACCTCGACCAGGCCGTTCAGGGCATCCGCACCGCGCGCGGCGACCGTGACGTCCGCTCCGGCGGCCGCCATCGCTTTCGCCGTGGCGGCCCCGATGCCACCGCTGGCGCCGCAGACCAAGGCACGGCGTCCCGCAAGAGCATCGGAGCGGAAGGGGTAGGCCACGCCATCAAGGTCCATGGGGCGTTGGTCACGGTGTTCCACTTCAAGCATCCGCGTCCTGACCGTCCGCCTCGTCGTGGTCGCCGAGGGCATCATCGGTGTCCTCCGCGGTCGAACGCGTTCCGATCGAGGACGGTGTGTTGCGGGTCAGTACGAAGCCGACGTCGAGGATTCCCAAGCGGGGGTCGGACGACTTTTCCAAGCGCTTGTGCAGCGTACCGAGGGTGCTCGACGCGAGGTCGAGGGCCACGCCAAGGCGGGTGGACATCCCGCGTTCAACACCGCGCTCCCTCATCGCGGCCATGGCTGCGAGGCCGACGCGCTTTTCTGGCGTCAGACCGATGAAGGGAGAGGGGTGCTGGTTGTCGCCTTCAAGCAGGTCGGCGCGCATGGCGTCGAGGCGCATGGCGGTGTCGTGAAGCAGCTCCTCGGCGTAACGCGTCAGCGTCGACTGCGCCTCGAAGAAATCGGCCAGCACGTCGAGCCACGGGGACTCGTCGGCAAGGTGACGTTCCTGCTGGGCGTCACGGCTGCTGTCGTCACGGGGGACGAAGGCGCCGATGGTGTTGAGGTCACGAAGGTGGCGCTTGAACTCACGAACGGCGGCGAGCAGGATGGTCCTGGCACGAAGGCCCTCAAGCCCAGAGCGAGCAAGGAGGGCGCGCTGAGCCTTCAGCATGTCACGGGGCGCACGTGGGTGGTGCTCGCCGTACACGCTCAGCAGCGCAGCGGCAAAGATGGCATCCTTGCTGCGAACGGAAACCTTGCTCGCATCGCGTTCTTCTTGCGTCGCACCTTCGAGGAGGCTCCTCGACACGGCGCCAAGGGGCTGCTTGAGGCGAATCCCGTGGGCCTTGGCACGTTCCAGGAGGTCCGCCATGCGGTGGCTGATGCGCGCCTCGATGGGGCGCAGCATGTCGTCCATGAAGGACTCACGGTACAGGGTGTTGGCCAGTTCCTCGCCGTAGACTTCTGCGATGAGGTCCCAGATGCGTGAAGCGTAATGGCTGACCTGAGAGGGTGCAGACCACTTCTGCATCTTCTCAAGGCGCTTCATGCGTGCACGGGACTCGGTACTGAGGCGACCCATCATGGCGCGGTCTTCCGCCGTCCAGGTCGTCATGCGGCTTCCCGTGATGTCACGGTGGTACGGGTTCTTCGTGGACACCGAGCCGTTGGCTTCCGGCGCGACCGGCTGGCGCATCTCGGTCTGGACGTGGTCTTCGAAGACCGCGCCGCAGTCGTCGCACCAGTATTCGGCGCGATCGTCATCGTAGTTCAGGCTCGTGCTGTGGCAGTCTTCGCAGTTCTTCATGGGCTCACCTCTTCTTCTTCTCCGCCGACCTTTATAAAGTTGCGCATACAAAGCATGCGCAGGCCAATT
>JALRLN010000252.1 GCA_023254445.1 Candidatus Poseidoniaceae archaeon
AGGCTCCACGCGCCGAGGTTCAGGCGCTCGCCGAGGGCCTGCGCCTGCCATCCACACGCCAGGAGGAGCATGAAGGGCAGGACGGTGCTGACGTCGCGGGTGCCGTTGAGCGCGAGCTCGGTGGCGATGAGCCCCGAGATCACCTTCGGACGGAAGGCGTACGCCGTCTCCATGTGGAAGGGCTCCCACGTCCAGCGACCGAGGTAGCGGTTCGCGGTTTGCAGGTGGTCGGCCTGGTCGAACATGGCGGGCGAGGTCCACGTGAGGTCGATCCATCCAAGGGCGACGACGAGCAGCGGGACGCACAGCCACCGCACGTCCTTCCGTGACCACGTGGCGTCGTGCGCGAGCCACGTCAACGCCACGAACCACGCCCCGAGCACGACCACGAGCACCGGCCATGCTGGAAGGTGGAGTTCACCGAACACGGCCACCAACCAACCGCTCAGGAGCAGGACCGGGAGCAGGCCCCGAGCGAGCAGGTCGCCGCCGCTTGCGCCGTCCTGCATGGCACGCACGCAGCGTCTGCCGTCATCGTCCTGTCGTTGCCCTCGGCCAGAAAGGAAGGGTCGCAAGGCGGTGCTTCACCACGCCACGGTCCGCGCCAGCGTCGACCATGGCCTCGTTGCACTTCGCTTCGCTGGACATCGCGACGATGGTCGGAGCGCGCCGTGACCCCTTCGCGGTGGAGGCGAGGTGGGCGCGAAGGACCTCAAGGCCGGTGGCAGGCGGGATGAAGTGGTCGAGCAGCAGCACATCGGGCGCCCACGCTTCGATGCGCGACAGGGCGTCCTCGGTGGTCCAGTGCTGGGTCAGGTGGACCTGCGACACGTCCACCCCTCCGGAGAGGAGGAGGGCTTCGATGTCCACGGTGTCCTCGAAGGCCAGCACCCGTAGCATGGGCGACCCTCACGGAATGGGTTGTTGCTCCCACCATGCCGGTGCAAGGAACCAACGTTCATCGGAATCGGGACGGTCGATGAGGGGCAGCGAGAAGACCGAGTCGCTGCCGGTGGAGACGCTGAGGCCAACCGCAGCACAGGGGCTTGGGAGGTAATCCTCGCCCGATTCGCTGAGGACAAGCCGCAGGCTCTTTCCAGCAGGAACGACGACGTCGAGCGGGTTGAATTCCATCAGCATCAGGTACTCCGAGAGGGGCGACGTGAAGGCGGCGTCCATGCCTCCGTCGCGGTAGCGGATGTCCATCGTCGCGTGGCCAAGGCGCAGGTCGTCGGCGTACAGCGTGGCGAAGACCTGACCTCCGTTGCAGGTGCGCGTGCTTGCGGTCAGGTGAAGGGTTGGCATCCCTGAGGCGTGGATTTCTTGCTCAAGCGGCGGGAAGACGATCTCCACCGAGGACCCGCTGTTGACGATGCTTCCGTCTGATTGGCCTTCGTCAAGTCCCATGCTCCACCACGACAGGTCTTCGGGTGGCCAGGTCGATTCCACGTGCCATCTTCCGTCGTTGGTTTGGACCTGCACGTGCTGTTCGGGCTCCTCGCCCTCGCCCTTGAGGAACCATTCGAACCACGCGTACAACTCGACGGCCCAGTCCATGCGGCTCGTGTTCGGGTAGGCCTCGGCCCCGTAACCGCTGCTCAATTCCCCATGACGGTCCGGCTGGTCGGGGTAGTT
>JALRLN010000253.1 GCA_023254445.1 Candidatus Poseidoniaceae archaeon
TGGCCTGCTCCAATTCGTCGTCCAACTCGGTGCGCAGGCGCTCCAAACGGATGGCTTGGTGCGGTCCGAGCATGCGCATCATCACGGCTCGCTCGTAGGCCAGCGCCACCTCTTCGAGGTCCTCTCGACGGGTGGCGTCGCGCAGCATGCCTTCGAAGCGCTTGGCTCGCCCGCCCCGGGTGAGGATGCCGATCATGATCCACACCGAGATGGGAATGCCGACGAACACCCCGATCAGATCCCAAGCGCCCAGGCCGATGGCGGTCCCGGGCAGGATGATTTCGAAACTGTCGACGGGTTTGGAGGCGGGGTCGAGCGGGTCGGTGCCGGCTTCCAATTCAGCGTCGTCGAGGATGCCGTCGTTGTCGTCGTCGGGGTCGGTGCGGTCACCGATGCCGTCGCCGTCGTTGTCCTTGGCTTCCAAGGGGTTGGTCGGGAAGGCGTCCTCCTCATCGGGGGTGCCGTCGTTGTCGAGGTCACCGGGGGAGGCCAGTTTGGGCAGGACATCGATGCTGTCGTTGTAGCCGTCGTTGTCAAAGTCGTAGAGGTACGGGTCGGGGTTGTTGCCCGAGAGGTTGTCACCAAACCCGTCGCCGTCGAGGTCAACGCATTGGGTGGGGTCGTTGGGGAAGAGGTCGGGGTTGCGCCCGTTGGGGTTGTCCCCGCACCCGTCACCGTCCACGTCCGACCACTGGCTGGGCTCGGCCAGGAAGGCGTCGTAGTTCTGGCCGTCCGGATTGTCGCCGTAGCCGTCGCCGTCGATGTCGTACCACTGGGTGGGGTCGAGCGGGAAGCGGTCGGCGTTCGAGCCGAAGCGGTTGTCGCCAAAGCCGTCCTCATCGGTGTCGTTCCACTGGGTGGGGTCGAAGGGGAAGGCGTCGTCCTTGTCCTCCACCTCGTCGCCGTCGGTGTCGATCCAACGAATCGGGTCGTTGGGGAAGCCGTCGCCCGCGTCGGACCAGCCGTCGCCGTCCGTGTCCAAGCAACCGTAGCGGTCGGCGGTGGAATTGCCGGGCACCGTTGGACAAGCGTCGCCTCGGGTGCCGCCGATGTTGTCGCCGTAGCCGTCGCCGTCGCTGTCGGTTTGTTGGGTCGGGTCGAACTTGAATTCGTCGTAATCCACGCCCATGACGTTGTCGCCGTAACCGTCCCCGTCCAGGTCGTCCCACTGGGTCGGCTCGTAGGGAAGGTCATCGGTTTGGTCGGCGTAGCCGTCCCCGTCCTGGTCGGGACACCCCAACACGCCCATGGTGCTGTTGCCAAACACGGTGGGGCAGCTGTCGCCGTTCACGCCCAGCGGGTTGTCACCGTAGCTGTCGTTGTCGCTGTCCGACCACTGGGTGGGGTCGCCCGGATACCGGTCGTTTTGGTCGCTGAAGCCGTCGAAATCCACGTCGAGGCATCCCCGTCGGTCTCGGCTCGAAGCCCCGGCGGTGTTGGGGCAGTCGTCGCCCAGGTTGCCGCTGGTGTTGTCGCCGTAGCCGTCCCCGTCCTCGTCGCCCCATTGGGTGCCGTCGTGCGGGAACAGATCGGCATCGTCGGCCCAGCCGTCCCCGTCGATGTCGGCGCAGCCTCGCGTGCCCAAGGTGGAGTTCCCGTAAGCGTAGGGGCCATCGTCG
>JALRLN010000254.1 GCA_023254445.1 Candidatus Poseidoniaceae archaeon
TGGCGATCGAGCCGCAGTCGGGACGCGTGCTGGCGATGGTCGGAGGCTACTCCTACGCCCTATCCAGCTTCAACCGGGCGACGCAGGCGGAGCGCCAGCCGGGCTCGGCCTTCAAGCCGTTCGTCTATGCGACGGCGCTGGAGGGCGACTTCACCCCGGCGTCGATCGTGCTTGACGCGCCGATCAGCTTCGCCGGCGGACCGAACGGCCAGCGCTGGACGCCCGAGAACTACAGCCGCGAATACTACGGTCCGCAGACGCTGCGCCGGGGGCTGGAGCTGTCGCGCAACGTGATGACGGTGCGTCTGGCCCAGGACGTGGGCATGAAGAAGATCGTCGAGCAGTCCGAGCGGATGGGCCTGCCGGGCTTGACGCCGAACCTGTCGGTGTCGCTGGGCGCGGGCGAGGTGACGCCGCTGGACATCACCGCCGGCTACGCCGCCTTCGCCAACGGCGGCCGACGCGTGAACCCGTATCTGATCGACTACGTCCAGGACCGGAACGGCGAGACCATCTTCAAGGCCGACAGCCGCCAGTGCCGCGAATGCGGACGGGGCTTCTCCGGCCAGGAATCGCCCCGGCGGCAGCCGCGCGGGACGCAGGTGATCGATCCGATTACCGCCTATCAGATCAGCTCGATGCTGGAAGGCGTGATCCAGCGCGGCACGGCCGCCAGCGCGCGCGGCCTGGGCCGCTGGGTCGCGGGCAAGACGGGCACGACCAACGAGTACCGCTCGGCCTGGTTCGTGGGCTTCACCACCGATATCGTGGTGGGGGTCTTCATCGGCTTCGACGACAACCGGCCCCTCGGCCACGGGGAGACAGGAACGACAGCGGCGGTGCCGATCTTCACCGCCTTCATGCAGGAGGCGCTGGAACAGCGCCCGGCCCGGCCCTTCGTGCGACCCAAGAACGCCGTCTTCCGCATGGTGCGCGGCGTGGAGGAGGCGTTCCGGCCGGGCACCGAGCGCCAGGCGCCGCCGCCGGTCCAGGCCCCGGTCATCCCTGAAGGGCCGCAGAACTACTATGACGTGATCCGCCGCGAGCAAGAGGCCGCCGCGGCCGCTGCGGCCGCCACCGCGCCGCCGCCGTCCGCCCCGCCGCCGCCCAAACGAGAGCCGGCCGAGGATCTGAGCGGCCTCTACTGAGGGCCGCTCTCGCCTTAATCCGGGGCCTGATCCCTCGGATCAGGCTCAGGCGCGGAACAGCAGGGAGCCGTCGCCGTAGGAGTAGAAGCGGTATCCTTCGGCGACGGCGTGGGCGTAGGCCGCCTTCATCGTCTCCAGGCCGGCGAAGGCGCCGACCAGCATGAACAGGGTCGACTTCGGCAGGTGGAAGTTGGTCATCAGAACGTCGACGGCGCGGAAGCGATAGCCCGGCGTGATGAAGATGGCCGTATCGCCGTGGAAGGGACGGATTTCGCCGTCCTCGGCCGTCGCGCTGTCCAGCAGGCGCAGGGAGGTGGTGCCGACGCAGACGATGCGGCCCCCCCGGGCGTGGACGGCGTTCAGGGCGGCGGCGGTTTCGCCCGACACCTCCCCCCATTCGCTGTGCATCCTGTGGTCGGCCAGGTCGTCGGCCTTGACCGGCAGGAAGGTGCC
>JALRLN010000255.1 GCA_023254445.1 Candidatus Poseidoniaceae archaeon
TGGGCGGTTCCGTTGAAGGCTTTGCGCGCCCGTGGCCCATGCGTTGCTCTGCAGATGCCCGACGCATTTCCCGCACAAATTGACCGTAACTCCTTTTTAGGATTGGAATTGGATGTGCTATGCTCGACAGGACCGCCCGTCGAACTCCTCGTGCCGCCACGATGCTGACCCTCCTGATGCTCGTCGCTTTGCTGCCGATGGTCAACGCCCTCGACACGGACGGCGACGGCGTGGACGACACCGTCGATGACTGCCCCTATGCGGCAGGGACCTCGTCCGTGGACCGCAACGGGTGCCCCGACGCCGACGGCGACGGCACCTCGGACGTGGCGGACCCGTGGACCACCACGAACCCGAACTTCACCGAGCAGATGTCAATCACCACCTCCTACGGTCACTTCGCGGCCGACCACAGCCCCGACGGTGAACTGGTCGCGACCGCTTCGGACGACCGCGTCCGCATCTGGAACACCACGACCCACACGAACGTCGTGTCTTCCAACGTGCTTGTGTCCGGTCAAAACGCCGCGGTGAACAGCGTCACCTGGTCCCCTGACGGCTCCTTCATCGCGGTCACGCTGTCGGACGACACGGCCGCCTTGCTGCACGCAAGCAACCTGAGCGTCGTCCACTCCGGCATCACCCACAACGGGGGGAGCCGCACCTTCTCCGACGTCGCCTTCCTGCCCAACAGCACGGCCTTCGCCGTGGTGGACGAGAGCAGCGGCGGTGGCGGCGGCGGATGCAGCGGCTGCGCCGTGATGTTCGTCGACACCGCCACGGGCAGCATCTACGACGAACTCACGCCCGGCAACAGCAACACCTTCTCCTCCGTGGCCTTCTCGCCCGACGGACGCCGCATGGTGGCGGGCGCCGGCGGCGAGGTCCTCGTTGTGAACACGAGCAACCAGATCACGCTTCGCGCCCTGTCCGCGGGCAACCAGAACTACAACGCCGTTGACATCTCTCCAGACGGCAACTACGTCGCCGCCTGCTCTGCGGCCTGGGGCTCCGGCTCCCAACTGCGCGTGTGGCGCCTCGACGACGGCGCCAGCATCCTGTCCCAGACCGGTTCGACCTCCTGCTACGACGCGGAATTCTCCCCCGACGGGGCACAGGTCGCCTTTGCGCTTGGATGGTACGGCGCGGATGGCGCGACGACCCGCATCTACGAGGTCAGCACCGGCACGACGATTCAATCGATCACCACGCCCCGGCCCGGAGGCTGCACCTCCTTCCAAGGCAACAACTGCGGTCAGCACAACGGCCTCTCTTGGCATCCCGGCGGCTACGACATCGTGCTCTCCGTGGGACGCAACGACGAGGGCGTGTACTTCTGGCACGCCGACATCGACCCGGACATGGACGGTTGGAACTCCACCGACCAAGGCGACGGCAAGGTGGACGCCTTCCCCACCGACGGCACGCAGTGGTTGGACAGCGACGGCGACGGCTTCGGCGACAACCCGGCTCCCGCCAACGAGCCCGATGCCTGCGTGACGGTTCCGGGCAACTCGACCGGCGACCGCTTCGGCTGCCCCGACACGGACGGCGACGGCTACTCGAACCCAAGCCCGGGCTG
>JALRLN010000256.1:0-292 GCA_023254445.1 Candidatus Poseidoniaceae archaeon
GTGATGCCAACGACTTGACGCATGTCGTGATGGATCACGAACTCAAAGACGAGGACGATTACATCGAAGAGGTGTGGAATCCACTTGCAGAAGAGATTCACTCGGAGGAGCACGAACCAGAGGACCCGAACGGAGCAGACCGTCGCCAACGAGTTATGGACGACATCGCAAATCAGCTGGGAGGTATCGCGCCGAAGCCCATGGGGAGCTGGAACTACGAACGCAACGCCCGCAATCGTTGGGACCTCTATCGAAACAGGCCACAGTACTGCAATTTCTGCTTCCATGGGAT
>JALRLN010000256.1:302-1514 GCA_023254445.1 Candidatus Poseidoniaceae archaeon
AGAGGTTGCCGCGACCTGCGCGATGCCGTTGCCCATCTGTCCTGCGCCGATGACGGCGATGCGCTCGATGCCCATGCACCGCCGACCCGCAGCGCCTTCATCATCGTTCGCTCAGGGAGCGCGGATAGTCCTGGCCGGATTTGAACCGACGTCCTCGGAACCAAAATCCGAGATGATGGACCGCTACACTACAGGACTGTGGCCGCGGGGCAGCGTCTTCTCTTCATGAAGTCGTCGACCACGGCGTGCCTGAAAGGCGGCGCTCTGCAGAGGCGAGGAAGGGGGCCGGGTCGAGCACGTCCGCCTCACCGTAGGCAGTGGCCTGCTTCGCCATGTCAAGCGCGTCCATGCGGCGCACAAAGGCTGCTTCAGGGCTTTCACCTCGCTCGTAGTCCTCCCACAGGTCGAGCCAGTGGGGCGCCATCGCCCGCATCGCATCCCGCTCCATGGCCGCTTTGTCCGCCTTCGCGACCCCGTCGTGCGGCGTGATGTCGCCCACCTCGGCCTCCGCGAGGTCGTGCACGATGGCCAGGCTCAGCACCCTCGCGAGGTCGAGCCCCTCCGGGCAGTGCTGCAAGCAGCGCAACGCGACGCCCCAACTGTGCGCAGCGACGCTCTCTGGTGCGTCGTGCCCGGCCAGCACCCAACCGGCCCTGTCGAGGTGCTTCAGGCGGTCGACGGCCGTGTCGAGGTCCATGCCCCCGAGGCGGAGCGAGCCTCCATAACCCCAGCGCAGGAGCCTGGTGCATGCAGCCGCTGCCCAACGGCCCTGCCCCGTGGTGGGACGAGGCGGTGGCGGCCCTTCGCGAGGACGACCTCCTCGGCACCGTCGTCGAAGCGCATCCAGAACCGCCGTTGAGCAGCCAGGGCGACCTGTTTCGGTCCATGGCGAACGCCATCGTGGGACAGCAGATCTCCGTCGCCGCTGCGGACGCCATCTGGGGGCGCTTGGAAGCGGCCGCGGGCGGCGTTCGACCAGACCTGCTGCTGGCCCTCAACGCCGCCATCGAGGCGGCCCGGGCGGGCGAGCAGGGGCGCGGCTTTGCGGTGGTGGCGGACGAGGTGCGATCCCTCGCGGGCCGTACCCAGCAGAGCACCAAGGAGATCAACGAGATGCTCCAGCGCCTGCAGGGCGGAGTGAAACAGGCGGTGGAGGTGATGCAGGCCAGCGAGGCACGCAGCCAGGAGACGGTGCAGGAGGCGAGCCACATC
>JALRLN010000257.1 GCA_023254445.1 Candidatus Poseidoniaceae archaeon
GGAGGCACCGGTGGCCTTGGCCGCCGCGGTGGTCGATGACCACGTTCCGGCGCCACCCACGCCCGCTCCTGAGGCCGCCGAAGCACCGGCACCGCCGGTCGTTGGCGGCCCCGGCGAGGACGCATCGGTGCCCGACGACCTCCCGGACCTGCCCGACCTTGACGGGGTGAGCGAGGCCGAAGCCCCTCCCGTGGCGGCACCTCCGGTGCAGCACCCCGCGCGCTGGATGCCGTGGCCGCTCACCACCCAACCGTGGAGCCTCGCTGCAGCCCAGCAGGCGTTGGTTCCAGCCTTCGAATCCATGCAGGCCGGCCGGCTGGAACGGGCCGGTCAGGAACTGGACCACATCGGCCAGCACCTGCCCGACGACCTCGACCTGCTCTACCACGTTGGCTTGTTGCTGAAGACCATTGGTCGGTCGGAGCAATTCAAGTCGCTGTTCATCGGTGCGGCCGCGGCGCATCCCGGTGACGAACGCATCGCCAACGCCGCGGCAGCGCTGAGGTGAGGCAATGCGCACGCCCGTGCTCGAGGCAAGCGGTGGCCTCGTCCTCCATCCCGTCACCTTGGGCGACCTCTCCGAGTTTTTGGCGATGTACAACGAAGCGCCGGTGGACGGCCGAACCGCCTTGCCTTGGCTCTACCCGCATCAGGTGGCCGAACAAATCGGCGACATGGTCCGGGACATCGTTCAGGCGGACGACGAAGACCGCATCCATTTCTGGTGCATCCGCGATGCGGACCGGACGGTTGGCACGATTGCGCTTGGCGACGAACTCCAGTTGGACGTCAGCAGGTGGAGCCTTGGCTATTGGATCCGTGCCGACCGCCAAGGCCAGCGGGTCGCCACCCGCGCCATCGATGCCGTCTTCGAATGGCTGCATGCGAGGGACGTTGAGGCCGTCGTCGAGGTGGCCGTGCACCCGCACAACACACCAGGCCTGGCGACGGCACGGGCCTTGTGCAACCGATGGGGCGGCACGCCGCTCGACGACTTCGTCGGCATCGATTTCGGAGGCCGGACCATCCCCCACCACCTCCACCTCGTGCAGGTCGGGGGCGGGGACGCGTGAAGCGGACCTGGCTCACCGTCGACACCGACGACCGTCACCACCGACCCTCCATGCAGGGGCATCCAACACGCAGCAGGTCACCCGAAGGTCGCGAAGTGGACAGGACGCCAAGCGAGGGATGGTTGGCTGCCTGCTCGACCCTTGGGTCGTGGATCGACCAGCGTGCGGTTCCGCTGACCCTCTTCGTCATCGCCGACCAACTCGACAACGAAACCGCCCGCCGTGCCTTGGTCACGTTGGCCGACCGTCCCGGAGTGACGATCGGGTGCCACGGCCTTCACCACCGGGCATGGGGGGCATGGCCGGAGGACGAGGAAGGCCTTCGTATCGCCCTCGACGCCTCGATGAAGCGCCTGTCGGAGGCCTTTGGTGCGCGCGTGCGGCCATGGTTTCGGGCGCCGTCGGGCTACGT
>JALRLN010000258.1 GCA_023254445.1 Candidatus Poseidoniaceae archaeon
CCCTCGTAGGCGAAGGTGACGTTCCAGCGGCTCAAGGCTGAGCGTCCAGCAGCGCGCGCAGGCGCCGCGTGATCTCATCGGCTGTGGCTTCGTAGACGTCCCGTGGCTGGCCCACGGGGTCGTCCAAACCCCAATCGTCGTCAAGGGGAAGGTTCGGGCATGCCACGCCGCAGCCCATCGAGAAGATGCGGTCGGCGGCCTCGACGTCCACCTCGTCGATGCTCTTCGGACGCAAGCCAGACGTGTCCACGCCACGGTCTTCGAGCACAGCGAGCGTGTGCCCTGCCACGGCCGCACCGGGGTGGGTGCCTGCACTGCTCGCCTCAAACCCAAGGTGGCGTGCGATGGCTTCGGCCAACTGGGACCGGCAGGTGTTGCCGACGCAGACGAAGAGGAGGTGCATGGTGCACAAAGGTGGCGACCTTGTTTGAACGTCGTGGTCGGTACGAGCGGCTCTGCTCAGGGGCTTGGTCCAATGCGATGCTTGAAGGTGAGCCTGCCGACTTCAAATCCGATGTGGGCGCCCCTCAAGCCCGTGGCTATGAGCCTCCTGTTCTGGTTGGGGCTCTTTGCGGGGCATATCGCGGCCGCAGCACAGGGCATGTGGGTGCTCTTCGAGGTGCTGTCGTGGTCCCTTGGTGCCGTTGGACTGGCCCTTGGTGGACTTGCTGTGTTCCTGCACGCGCGGATGGGGGTGGCGTCCGACGGCCCTCGCGTCCTCGCTGTCGGTCAGGGCGTTGCTCTGGTGCTCTCGGCCTCCTTCGGCTGGGCCCGGGATGGTGTCGGTGTTGAGATGCTGGCGTGGCCTGCACTGTCCGTTGTACTGTGGTGGCTCATGCACCGTAGGATATCCGTAGCGTCCAATCCCTGAGCGCGCCTTGAAAAGAGCCCCACCAATCGAAGACCATGGCCGGTTCCCCCGTGTCCACCCACAACCCCGCATCCGGTGACGGTGCAGCGCCCGCCAACCCTTCCCCTGACCAGCAGCGCCAGATGGAGCAAGCCTACGCGCAAATGAAGCGGAAAATGGCGATGCAGGCGCTTGGGAAGCGCATCAAACACAAGATCATGGTGCTCTCAGGAAAGGGTGGTGTCGGCAAATCCACCGTGTCCACGGGTCTTGCGCTATCGTTGGCTCAGCAGGGGCATAAGGTGGGCATCCTTGACATTGACATCACCGGTCCGAACGTCCCCAAGATGATGGGACTCGGCGGGAAACGCCTCCACGTTGAGGAAGGGCGCATCCATCCCGCAGTTGGTCACAACGGTGTGAAAGTCATCTCGATGGCCTTTCTGCTTGACGACGACGACACACCGGTGGTGTGGCGTGGCCCCATCAAGCTCGGCGCGATTCAGCAGTTCATCGGTGATGTGGAATGGGGCGACCTTGACTACCTCGTGATCGACTTCCCACCAGGCACCTCCGATGAACCGTTGACGGTGGCTCAGTCGCTTCCCGACATCGACGGCATGGTCATCGTGACC
>JALRLN010000259.1 GCA_023254445.1 Candidatus Poseidoniaceae archaeon
GGTGGGCGGCGGAGGTGTTCGATCTCTCTCAACAAGGACGCGCCAAAGCGATGGCCCTCGCTGAGCATTGCGGTGTGTCCATCCAATACAACGTCACAGACCTCGTCGAGGTGGCGTTTGAGGAGGGCACCTACGACCTCATTGCCTTCTCGTGGTTCCATGTTCCAAGCGACCTTCGTGCCGTCCATTTCCCGCGCATGCTGCACGCCCTGTCGCCCGGAGGCCACCTCATCTGCGAAGGCTACCACACCAGCCAGATGCCCATGTCAAGCGGGGGCCCGAAATCGCTCGACCTCTTGTGGGACCTTCCAACCGTGCTGGAGGAATTGACCGGCCCTCATGCACCGCCGATGCGCATCGTTGAGGCGGCCGTCACGAGCACCGTGCTCGAGGAATCCTGGCTGCACGAGGGGCTCGCCCGCGTCGTGCGGCTGCACTTGGTTCGTGAATCCTGAGGTGATGACGTGGAATGGACAATGGCAGGCGCGTACGTTGGCATGCTGATGGTGCTCATCGCGTTCGCGACGGAGACCCGTGGGATCCTCTCCAGCCGCTCGATGCCGTACCTTGTGCTGATGGCGGTCGGTGAAGCCTTGCTCACCGTGCGCGCGTCCGTGACGGGCGAATGGCCCTTCGCCGTGCTTGGCGCCATCTGGGCAGCCTTTGCGGTCTGGTCCATCCTCAAACCCCCAACCACCACGGCAGAGCAGGGTTGATGGCCTGCGCGGGAGACCGTGGGATGACGCGTGGATACGATGGACCTCCCGACCCGCTTCGAGGCCGTGGCCCACAGGGCCGCTTCGTCCATCGACCTGCGTGCAGAGGCTGCCCGACATTCGGACCGACGTGCAGGGGTGCCGCTGACCTTTCCATGGGGAAGCGGACACGTGATCGTCTTCCGTCACGGCTCCGCCGTCTTCCTCAACGTCGAGGACAGCGAACGTGAGGACATGCTCCAGCACCTCGAGGATGACCTCGACGACGGGCCTCAACCCATGGAGCGGCTGTGGGTCCGGGTGGACCCGGAGGTCGAAGCCGAAGGCATGGTCGATGGTGAACTGCTCATTCGCTCCGCTGATCTCCATCGCATGCGTCTTGTCGCCGAAGTGCTCGCACGCACGGTCATGCTCGACGTCTACGAACAGCAGGTGTCGACCGCCTTCGACAGCGTTGGCCCGCTTGTTGACTCCCTCGAGCGTACCGGTCAAATCCCGCGCGGCGTGCGCTCCCTCCGACGAACCATTGGGGAAGCCCTTCGCATCAAGGTCCGGTTGGTCGGTCGGGTGGAGGTGCTCGACAGCCCGGAAACCCTCTGGGAGCACGCGGACCTGCAAGGGTTCTACCACAACCTGGCGGAGGAATACGAACTGCGGGACCGCCATCAGGCCCTGAAACGGAAGTTGGACGTGATCCACGACTGCGCCGAAACGACGCTGGACCTGCTGCAAACCCGCTCAGCCTTTTGGCTGG
>JALRLN010000025.1 GCA_023254445.1 Candidatus Poseidoniaceae archaeon
GTCTCAAGCCAACTTGACGTCGACCGCATGGATTACCTCGTCCGCGATCAGGCCAACACGGGTGCGCAGATCGGTGGCTTCGACATCGACCGGGTGCTTCGCGCCCTCCGGATGGCGCCCGAAGGCGGCCTCCGCGCAAAATCGTGGGGTTTGCCGGCCATTGAAGCCTACCTCGTCACGAGGTACCACATGTACCTGCAGGTGTATTTCCACAAGGTGAACATGCTGACGCAGACCTACCTCGTTCGGATGCTGTCCCGTGCCCGCGCGCTGGCCAACGAAGGCAGGCTCGCGCTCTCGTCGGACCTCGAAGCGATGCTGCTGGACGACGCACTTTCCCCCGAACGCTACGCCTCCCTTCACGACGCCCACGTGCTGGTGGCCTTGCCTGCGTGGGCGGCCCACGAGGACGAAGCCTTGCGGTCGGATGCGGTGCGTTTGCTCTCGCGTCGAGACTACCACAAGTCCCTCCGCATCCGCGACCTGACGCGGTCCATGGTCGCCCAGGTCGAAACCGACCTGCGAACGCTGGTGGGCGAATCCGGTTTCGACCCCGCCACGGACGTCATCACGGCGGCCGTCCGCAAGCGCGGGTACCTGCCGTATGAACAAGGCATCCTGCTGGAAGACGGCCGCGACGTGGCCGAACATTCGCCGATCGTCCGGGCCCTGACGCAGGCGGCCGACCGGGCGCTCATCTTCGTCCCCGCAGAGGTGCGGGACGCAGCCGAGGCCCTGGTGCGTGAGCGCGTGATGCCCGGCCAAGCCTCGCTCGACCGCTTCATGTGAGGCGGCAACCTCTTGACCGTCGCGCCAAAAGGAACGCCGGACCCGTAGCTCAGACGGGTAGAGCACCCGGCTCATAACCGGGAGGTCAGGGGTTCGATGCCCTTCGGGTCCACTCAGGCGTCCACATGATGCAACGCTTGGACGATATGGTTATGAGGGTCCGAAGGGACGGAGGAGCCGAGGTGTCCACATGAAGTCAATGCGCCGTGTCGCGTTCCTGCTCGGCCTCTACCTGTGCTCGCTGTTGCTTGTGGCCGTCCCAGCGGCCGCGCAAACGCCGACGGCAGCGGTTTCCATGAGTTGCTCTCCTGGTGAAGTTCGGGTTGACGTCAAGCCCGGTTCGTCCTACTCGGGGTACACGACCTGCACCGTGACGAACCCCACCGCCTACATCGAGAAGGTCAGCATTCAGGTGACCTCCGACGGCCTCGCCGTCGCCCACGCCGGTGACGTGTACGTCGGCTCCGGTCAGGACGTCGACTTCCAGGTCGTTGTCCGCGCTGACCCGTACATGCAAATGCAGAGCCGTCAGCTCTCCATCACGGGCACCGTCACCGAGATGAACGGCGTCCCTCCGATCAACGTCGCCTCCTCACAAACCAACGTGATGGTCAACATCCTGCAGTTCTCGCTGGTTCAGGTCGAAGCCGTTGAGCCCTTTGTGCAACTCATGCCCAAGACGGACAAGAACTTCGAGTTCAAGGTCTACAACCTTGGCAACCAAATCGATTTCATGAAGATCGGCATCACCGATGACTCCCGCGAAACGCTCGAAGGCGACGGCTTCACCGTCAACCTGCCCGCGGTGAAGTCGCAGATTGAGAACAACCCCGCCGGCTCCAAGGTGCGCGTCCTCATCCGCACCCCCAAGGACTGGGGCTGGACCGACCAGTACTACACCCTCAACTTCTACGCTGAGTCGGAATTCTCCTGCAAGAACGGCGGTTGCGAGCGTGAATCGCAGATGATCACCATCTACGTCCGCGGTGTCTACCTCCCCGGCTTCGAGATGATCCCCACCGTGTCGATGCTTGCCCTCGCTGCTGCGGTGGCTGGACGAGGCCTCCTGCGTGAGGACGAAGAAGGCGAGACCGTCCTTCGTGACGCAGCCCCGGCCTCTGACCGGCACGTGGCAACCGGCCCTGTTCCGCGCCCTTGGTGGCGTCGGCTTCATATGTCGATGGACGGCAGATGAATACGAGGTCACAGCATGAGCGGACTCCTCGACAAGGCAAACACGGCTTCGCAAGCGAACGACGAAGCGGCTGCGGCTGCACCTGCTCCGGTGAAGGCGGAGCCTGCTGCGGCAACACCCACGGCGGCTGCACCTGCTGCTGCACCCGGCGACAGCAGCCTCCCGACCATCCTGTCCACCGTGGGTGGCGTCGGATTCTTTGTCGGCCTGTTGCTGGCCTTGCAGGGAGGCTTTGTCCCCTTCTACATCTCGTGGGCGGTGCTGTTCGGTGCTGCTGGTGCAATCATCATGAGCGACAAGGTTCAGGGCGAGGTCAACACAGCAAAAGCGGGTGGTGCGGTCGCTGTTGCGCTGATGATCGCCCTCGTTCCCTTCCTCGCGGGGGCCCTTGGGCCGAGCAGCGATTCCCTTGTGATCTCCGAATTCAGCCTGGACGAAGACAACGACCGGCTCTCCTTCAAGGTCCGTGGGAGTTTCAACGAGGCCACGGTCAACATTGAGACCTCGCCCATGTGCGACGGTTCCGAAGGCGTGGAAACGGTCTGGGAGGAAACGGTCACGTCCAACGGCGACTTCGTCACGGTCAAGCCCATGCTCGAGGACTTTTACTGCGGCAACGCCTACGACGCACAGAACAACGTGCTTCGCACCTACACGATCTTTGCCAGCGATGGCGACCTCGAAGACACCTTCGAACTGGACGCAGCCGACATGACCCGGTCCCCCCTTGACAGCGGCGTCAAGATTGCACCCGTGTTCAAGACGACCACGTCCAACCAACAGACAACGACCTCCTTCGAGGGCATCACGATTGACGTCATGGTTGGCCTGCTTCCGTCCGCGCACAGCCACATCGAGGGGGCCGACCACACCCCATCAAGCGACCTTCGCACGGTGAGCGGGGACTACACCATCACCCTGAACGTGAAGAAAGGCGCCAGCACGGTCTGGAGTCACCCCGTCATCACGGTCGACGGCTTGAGCGCGACCTGGTCCTCGCAGGTCTCCGGAGGCAAGAGCGGGGACACGAACGGATGGATCAGCCTCAGCGGCACAACGCAGGGTGACCTGCAGGAATACGTCGACAAGTCGGACCTCAATTATGAGAACGGTGACTACACCTTCGAAGTGGTCCTTGACATGGGCCTCAGCAGCGGTGGCGTGGTCCTGACGGACGATGACGTCTGTTGGGACCTTGACTTCGAGGACAACAGCGGCAATTACAACTCCGGGTGGAGCGCTGACGTCTGCTGATTCAGGCCTCGTCCCACGGCGCCGTTTCCGACTCCTCGGGCCCTTCGGTTGCTGCTTCGGTGTCCATGGGCTCAGGCACCCTTGGAACGTCATCCTCGTCGTAGGCCTTGGCCGCACCCGATGCACCAGCAGCACGGGCGATGCCCGCGGCCCCGAGGAACAGGATGACGAGCGCGATGCCGATGGTCGCAAAGGGCGTGGAGGAGGTCTCCTCTTGGTCGGTGAAGGACACCTCGACGGACGACGTGGCACCGCCCGGGGCCACAAGGTCCTCCAGCGACTCAAGGTTGGTTCCGGTGAGGTCCAGCACACCACAGGTCAGGGCATGGCTTCCGGCCACGGAGCGCCACGTCAGGGGGATCTGCACCTCTTGCTCGGGGTCGAGGCCACCGTAGGTGGCCAGTTGGATGTAGCCTGGAGAGGTGTCTGCGGCTTCGCCGTCGACGGTGCACTCAAGCACCGGGCTGTCGGCGCGTACGGGGCCTTCGTTGACCACGGTCAACATCACACCAAGGCTGACGTTCGCGTCTCCGGTGCGCGCTTCGGGCTCCACGGCGACGACACGAATGGCCGGCAGTTCGAGGTCAAGCTGCACCGACGTGCTCCACGGAGCTGGGACGCTTGTGCTGTAGGTTCCCCAGCCCGTGACGGCGGAGACGGTCCACGTGCCCGATTCGCTGCCGTAGACGCCGCTTCCGTCCATCCATTCCACGATAAGGTTGGATTCGACATCGCTGAAATCAGCGACATGCGCGCCCTCGGTCTCGATGGCGAACGCGTTTGGCGATTTGCTGCCGAGGTAGCCAAGGTCCGCCCCCGCAATCAGGGCCCCGGGCATGTTGGTCCGGACCTCTCGGCTGGAGAGCCTACGGATCCAGTTGTCCGTCCATCCGCCGGTGCCCACGTTGTTCTCGTACACGAGGTCGGCGTCGTCCACCGCCACGATGTCTTCGTCCGTGCGGCTGCCCAACACGGTGGAATCACGCACGGTCATGGAACCGGCGTCGGCCACCATCACGGGGGCGCTTCCAACCAATTGACTGGTTTCGACCACACAGGTGCCGTTGCAGCGCAGGTCCGCGCCCAAGAGGCTCGCTTCGGTCATGTCGAGGCGGCCGTTCACCTCGAGGGTGAAGGCGGCCTCGCCCCAGGTCAGGACGAGTCCCTCGCCCTCCATGTCCCACGCTTCCACGACGCGTTGGTTGGCCGACGCGTCCACGAGTTCAATGCGTTCTGGTCCAAAGGGGAAGGGGTGGAGGTGGGTCAC
This sequence comes from Candidatus Poseidoniaceae archaeon, assembly GCA_023254445.1. Taxonomy (GTDB): domain Archaea; phylum Thermoplasmatota; class Poseidoniia; order Poseidoniales; family Poseidoniaceae; genus MGIIa-L3. The sequence goes on from JALRLN010000025.1 coordinate 4,506, forward strand.
GTTCAGCACGACGGTGCTCGCGCTCCCATCGAGGTCGATTTGCAGGTCCACGTGCTCCCCTTCTGGGCTGCTCGCCGCTGTTCCACCGTCCAGGCTGATGTTCAACTGCTCGTTGCCGGTCAAGGCTTCGTGCATCACCACGCGAACCGTCGTGCTGCCGCTCAACCCGTCCACGGGAAGCAGGATCGACGAGGCCATGCCGCTGAAGGACATGAAGGCCGAGACGCGTTCGCCTTCGAGGTGCCCAGCATCGATCCGCAAGGTGGCACCTTCGTCCACCGTGACGGTGGCGCCGAGGGGGAGGGAGGCCATGGCACTGAGCGTCAAGGTGGCACCGTTGGTGACCGTGATGCCACCGGAATAGATGGTGTCCTCGTCAACCGTGGTGTCAACGTCGATGACCGTGTGGTCAACGGGGTCCTCGGCCGAAGCGGATGGGACGTTCATCAGGAGCAAAACGAGGACAAGCGCCGAGGCGGTTCGCTGCATGGTGACCACTACGAACGGCGCCACATGAAGGTCCCGCCGGCTCAGTACGGGACGTCCTTCCATCCGAGGGCGTATCCAAGGAGGTTGAAGGACCGGTGGAGCACGGGCGTGGCCACAAGCACGAGCAGCATGCCCGGCCACAACATCGCCTCCCCGTGGATGCCGGGGAGGAGCAGCCATCCAAGCAGGAACACCGCCATCGCAAAGGGGAGGGTGTCCAGCAAGGGGGCCTTTGATGACACGTCACCTTCGCGCTTCAGGCCGCGGCGTCGCTTGAGAAAGGATCCGGTCATGTCCCCGAGCAGCGAGAAGAAACCGAGGGCCGTCCCCGTCGCGAAGGCCATCCTGGCCCTCGATGTTGCCCAGTCATGCCCCGTGAGGGGGTCCACGAACACGGTGCAGTCCTCCGAGGTGCTGACCACGGAGGCCATGGCCATCATGAGCAGGCCGGACGTCAGGCTTCCACCGATGAGCCCGTTCCACGTTTTGCCGTCGCCAAGGATGCGGTGGCCGTCCCACGCGGTCCGTCCACCGTCGATGGGCCATGGCCCGTAGCCGGTTTTCGGCAACCATTTCCCCCACATCATGGCGAAGGTGTTCACAAGGAACCCCGGGAGGTACAGCCACAACACCATCAGGGCGAGCGCGCTCAATGCCATGCCCTCGCAGGTGGCCATGGGCCGACTTACCTCCCCCGGCCCATGAAGGTGCGCGCTCGACGGTGTGCTTATTGGCCGACGCTTCAGGCAGGAAGCATGGAGCCGGTCACGGTCCTGTTGATCGGCTCGGGAGGGCGAGAACACGCGATGGCCTTGGCCTTGTGCCGTGACCCCCGGGTTGTGCTTCACACCGCGCCTGGTAACCCCGGGACGGCGCAACTCGGCACCAACCATCCCGTTGGGGCGGCGGACCTTGACGGCCTGCTTCAGTTGGCGGAAGACCTGAACGCGAACCTCGTCGTGGTCGGTCCCGAGGCCCCCTTGTGCGCTGGCTTGGCCGATGCGCTCGCTCCCCGACCCTGTTTTGGGCCCGTGCAGGCCCACGCCATGCTTGAGGGCTCCAAGGCCTTCGCCAAGGCCGCCATGGAGGCCGCAGGCGTGCCGACCGCGGGCCATCGGCGCGTGAAGCGAAGCATGGACCTCGACGACGCCCTCGACGCGTTTAGCGGGCGTCCTTGGGTGATCAAGCGGGACGTGCTCGCGGGAGGGAAGGGCGTGCTCGTGACGGACGACCGCGACAAAGCAGAGGCCTTCGCGTTGTCTGCGATCACCACGGACGGAGAGGTCCTCATCGAAGCCTTCCTGGAGGGCGAAGAAGCCAGCATGTTGGTGCTTATGGACGCCTCGGGATACCGGTGCCTACCTGCAAGCCAAGACCACAAGCGTGTCGGTGAGCACGACCAAGGTCCAAACACGGGCGGCATGGGGGCCTACTGCCCTGCACCCGTTGTGACCGCGGCGGTGCAGAAGAAAGTGGAAAGCCGTATTGTAAAGCCAATGCACACGCACCTATGTTCGGGCGAGGTGCCCTACAGGGGTGTGCTTTACGTCGGTTTGATGATCGACAGCAAGGGCGACCCCTACGTTGTTGAATTCAACGTCCGATTTGGCGACCCTGAATGCCAGGTCACCATGCCCCTGCTCGGGGACGACGCTTACACGTGGTTTGAGGCCGTCAGCCGGGACGCGCTGGCCTCCGTGGACCTCCCGCTGGTGGAGGCGTCCCTGCTCACGGTGGTCCTCGCCAGCGAAGGCTACCCGTCGTCCCCGGTCACCGGTCGGGCCATCGAGGGCTTGGCCATGACCTCCCCACCGTCGACCGAGCCCAGCACCGCGTGGGTGAACATCGCAGGCGTTCGTTGCGAGGACGACGGGAGCCTGACCTCGAGCGGAGGTCGTGTTCTCAGCGTGACCGGCATGGGGGCAAGCCTTCAGGAGGCGGCGGACCTCGCCTACGGGCGCCTGTCAACCCTCGACCTGCTGGGGGGTCACCACCGGCGTGACATTGGCGCACGGGCGGGCGTCACCCATCCGCACATCGAATGAGGGACGTCTCCGCCACGGTGGCGGGAGGGGCGTCCGTGACGGTTATAACGGTCCTTCAGGTCGCGCGAAGCGCTTCAGCCGTGCTGTTGCACCCAACGAGGGAGAACCATGACGACAACGGACGAGAACACCACCTCGTCAGGAGCCATGCTCGGCCTGCTTCTTGCGCCGATCGCCGTGCTCTTGGCGATGCTGACCGATACAATCGGAGGCTTCGGCCTTGGATTTGACAACGACCTGATGCCCCTGCTCATCGTCGCCGCCGGCGCGATGGTCGGGCGCGTCCCCACCCTGCTTGTCGAGCAGGGCGTCCTCCGCACCTCACCGTCCTCCCTCTCCCTCGGGACGATTGTCGTCGGCGGCGCCCTTGGTCTCGGCATCATCGAGGCCATGGACGGCATGGCCCTCGCCGGCCTGCTCTTTGCGCTCAACGTGATTTTGACCCACCTGCTCGTGGTCGGTCAGCGTGAGGAATGGGCCACGGTGCTCACCTTCACCAGCATCGGTGTGCTCACCGGCATCTCGGCGGCAGCCGCGGCCGGGAACAACCCGTCCGTGCTGACCGAACTCTACACCGTGGAGGGCGGCCAAACCTACCCGACGCTCAACGAATACCGGGAAGCGATGACCTTCGTGTTCTTCTCGGTGCTGGGCATGTTCATCGCGCTGGGCGCGATGGTCGCCGTGCTCGCCCGCGGCACGCTCCTGAAGCCCGGGCAAGGCTGGTTCAGCCACGTCGGCTCCTCCGACAAGCCCGCGAACATGCACGCGTTGCCGCTGATCCTCGGCCTGCTCACCTGGGCTCTGGCTCACGCAGCCACGCTGTGGCAGTTCTACAGCGTGAGCACGGCCGACCGCCTGGACATCACCGTCGAGGCTGGGTACCATGGCCACTTCGGCGTCTGGATGGCCGCCTTGACGGGCCTCGTGGCCCTCGTCGTGGCCGGCTGGGTCGCGGAGCGGTGGTACACCCGGTCGATGACCCTCGCCTCAATGTGGATCCTGTACCTCGTCGCTGCAGCGAACGAGCGTGGCATGTGGGCCAACGAGCGCTTCAGCGGCTCGTGGGGCCCCGTGCTTTGGGCCGTCATCACCTTCTTCCTCGGCGTCATCATTTACTCCATCTCCACCCACAAAACGTGGGGCGGATGGTCGAACCGTTCGGACGACGACCCCAGCGGTGCACGCACCTTCTGGCAGGCCCATGGGCTCCAAGCCATGATTGGCCTCGCCTTCGTGACGGCGTTCACCGTCCGCAGCCAATGGTACGTGATCCCTGCCATGAACGGCTACGGAACGGGCACGTGGGACTTGACCGGTGGTTCTGACCCGTGGTACATGAAGCGCGTTGTGGACTACATCCTGATGCAGAACGCGCACCTTGTGTACGACGCAGACCGTTTCTATCCCATCGGCGGCATCAACCCCCGTCCCCCCTTGTTTGTGTGGTCCATCGCCCTCCTCTCGATGCTGCTCGAACCCTTCCTCACGACGCCCGAGGACGCGGTGTGGTGGGCCATGGTCGCCATCCCAGCGATCTTTGGTGCCCTCACCGTCTTCCCCGTGGCGGCCATCGCCCGGGACCACGTCGGCAAAGGCACAGCGGTGATTGCCGCGTGGCTCATCGCCTTGATGCCCGGGCACATTTCCCGGTCCACGTGGGCCAACGCCGACCACGACGCTTTCGTGATGTTCTTCATGGCGCTTGGCTTCATGTGGTTCTTCCGTGCCGTTGCCAACGGTGGCGACGAGCGCCTCACGCGCTCCGTGACCGCACACCCCGCTTCCGTCCTCAGCGCCTTTGCTGACGTGGCGAAGGAGCGCCGCTTGGCCATGGCCAGCGCCGTCCTTGCTGGTGTTGCCTTTGGCACCGTCGCGCTTGGATGGAAGGGTTTCGTGGTCGCCCCGTCAATCCTGTTCATTGGCTACGCGTTCATCGTCGCTACGAACATGTTCCGCAACAGGGACAGCACGATCCTCAACACCCTCATGCTGACCATGCTCGGTACGTCGCTGCTGCTGGCGTTGCCCTTCTACGCCTACCCCGGCATGAACCTCGTGTTCAACGGTACGGGCCTTCAGCCCTTGCTCTTCGTGCTCGTGTTCACCTTGGCCTTGTCCTACGTGACCACCGGATTCCGCGACAAGCCGTGGTTGCTCGTTCTTGGTGCGATCGTCGGCTCAGGTGCCGTGTTCTTCCTCGTGCTCTGGCTCCTCCAGACCCTCGATTTCTCCAACGCGTTCAACGTGCTGTTCACGGGGGCTGGGTACTTCTCCAAGACGAAGATTTTCGGCACGGTTGCAGAAGCCAACGCGCCCGACCGCGGGATGCTGTTTGCATCCTTCGGCCCCGTGGTGTTCATCCTCGCCCTCTTCATGGGCTTGATCGCCTTGTGGCGTGGCGCCCGTCGCCGTGAGCACGCGCACGTCTTCCTCGGCGCATGGATCCTCTTGGCCATCTTCATGTCGTGGACGGCGGCCCGGTTCATCTTCAACGCGACACCCGCCATGGCGGTGCTCGGTGCATGGGGAGCAAGCGCGCTTTGGAAGCGGGCTGGCGTGAAGGACATCAAGCGCAGCATGCGCCGCCTCGGCATCCGCACGCCAAGCGACCGCATGGTCTCCATGCGGAAGGCGGTCTGGCGAACGCCGCAGTTCAGTGCGATTGCCTTGGTGCTTCTGCTTCTTGGTGGGCAGCACCTCACCTACGGCCTCGATGCGGGCATTCCCAGCAGTTCCTCCGCCGAGGACGAGATCGACAAGAACCTCTACGACGCCCTCCCCTCCATCCTGCGCTGGGACCAAGCATGGGGGCTCTCCGTGCTCAACCCCACCACGTACGAGGACGGTGGCAAGCGCTACCTCGGTGCCTTTGGCAGCAGTTTCAACGACCAAGGATGGAACCAGGCCTACGCGTGGCTCGCCGACCAAGATGCTGCGATGCCGTATTCGGACCGTCCGGCCTTTGTGTCGTGGTGGGACTACGGCTTCCAGGCGTTGACGTCCGGTGACCACCCCTCGGTGTCGGACAACTTCCAGTCGGGTATTCCCGCCACCGGAAACATGCTGCTGGCACGCAACGAAGCGGACCTGACCGCCATGTTCGTGTGGCAGTTGGCGGACGCCGACCGCACGTATGCGATTCAGCATGGTCTCGAGACCACCTTCACCGCACCCTTCACCGCCGTGCTCAACGACCACCTGACCCCGGCCCAGATTGAGGAATTGGAATCCTTCTACGGGGCCCCCTCGGACGTTGTTGTGGCCAATTCCTTCCGCGTGATCACGACCAACCGCGCCACCGTGCTGACCGAAGGCTACCTGCTCAACGACGATGGAACCGTCAGCGACGACGACGACGACAAGCGCTGGCGCCTCTGGAAGGACGGCGAGGTCCTCCCGTGCAACTCGAACATCATCACCGTCTGCGACGGCGACGACTTCGTGTCCAAGGCGGACGCGTCCACGACCTTCCTCAACAACGTCCGGGTGTCCACCGACAACGTCACGGAAACCACGCACTACGTGTTCGGTGACTACTGGTACACGGCCGACCTCGTGGAAGAGTACGATTCGGTGTCCACGCACATCCACAGGACGAACTCTCGCCTGGCGATGTCGGTGCAGTTGCTCACCAACGGACTCGATGAAGAGGGCGTCGTTGACCTGTACGCCGACCTCATCGGCATGGAAGGGACGTACAGCGTGCAAGATTACGAGGGCGCTCCCGGTGAAACCATCAGCAGGAACAACGAGATCCGATACTTTGCGGTGGACCACCGGTTGTACCCCCGCGCTGGCCGCTACACCGCGGATGCGAACTACAACAGCGGGCAGCCCATGGGCATCTTCGCTGCTCCCACCATCCTCTCCGGCCAGGACATCTCGACCTTCATGACCGAGGTGTACGAGACCCAGCGCGGCGCGTTCTCCGACGAGATGACGCGTGAGGAAGTTGACGAAGCCATCCGGCAGGACGTGCTGAACCAGCAGGCTGGAGCGGACATCGATCCGCTTCAGATTGCGGACGTCCGCGTGGACCACACCGCGGCCTTCTTCGACACCATGGTGGCGAGGACCTACGTAGGCTACGGTGCCTCCAGCCTCGGCATGGACGAGGCAGGCTCCAACCCACAGCCGGCACAGCACTTCTCCTCCACGGGGTCACCCGGGAGCTACCTCGCGCAGGCGTACCCGCTCCCCGGAGCGATGCTGAACCACTACGCCATCGCGAACTGGTACAGCCCAGGCGAGACCAAGAACCTCGCAGAAGCCAACACCCTCGTCAAGGTGCTCAAGTTCTACCCCGGTGCAGAACTCACCGGTCAGGTCACCTTTGCCGACGACGGGCAAGCCCTCGAAGGTGTCCGTCTGCTCATCGAACGCGACGCCTTCTCCGGAGAAGACGCGACCGACCTCGACGCGGACACCTGGTGGGTGCCCATCGGTTTCGTGGACACGGACAGCCAGGGTCGGTACTCTTTCACCGCGCCTGCGGGACACCTCCGTGTCTCCGCCTTCGTGGGCGAGTACGATCCAACCGCCGCTCAGGCCGACATCCGTGACGGTACGGCTGCACAGATGATTGCAGACATTTACACCGACGTGAACACGGACCGTGCGGTCTACCCCGTCACCGCCATCCTCGGCGAAGTTGCGAACATGACGTGGGTTGGCGAGTCGCACATCAACGTCACCGGTGCTCAGGCCGACCGCTTGGTCGGCATGGCCGACGACCTTGACCTCGAGATTGCCTCAAGCGGCGTGAGCGGTATGGTCGCGTGGTCCGGCGATGATTCCTTCGCAGGCGAGCCCTTGGTGGACACGACCTTCATCCTCCGCAACATTTGGTCCTACACGGACAACCACACGGTCGTCACCAACAACGGTTCCTTCTCCACGGACGAAGTGCGGATCCTCCAAGGGACCGGTGAGGTCACCTTCAGCAGCGAGGGCACCTTTGAGTCCGACGGCGTGGCCGTGGCCCGGGACTTCACCGGGACCTACACGCGGACCCTTGCAGCGGACCGGGTTCACACCGCGAGCGGCGAATGGGACGGATACGGGATCATCGAAGAATTCTCATCCATCGACAACGTGAGCGACGTTTCGCTCCTCAGCGATTGTTTGGAGAACAACACCGTGGTTCCTGAGAACGAGACCATCTGCGCGCTCGTCGATGACGACGGGTTGCTCTTTGACGGTGTCATCACGGCCAACGGACGCGTTCGCACCTTGGCGGCCACCACGGTGGTGCGCGAGGTCGTGGCTCAAACCTTCGAAGGCGCTGGTGTCTTCGAGGGCGTCGGGACCCTGAACGGAACGGGCGTCTTCACTGGTCCTGGCGCCTTCAGTGGGCCAATGGTCCAGCCCGGGTCCTTCTACAAGACCGGCCTGCTGCCCGGTGTCTACAACATGATTGCCCAACTCCCCAACGGACGCGAAGTGCTGCTTCCCGAACCCGTCGAGGTTGGGCTCGTGGCCAGTTACGACCTCACGATGTCGTTGCCTGCGTCGGTGTTCGCCGACGACCTGACGATGATGACGGGTGAGGTGCTCGGGAACACGACGATCGAACTGATCGACACCGAACTCGGAGAGGACCATGCCATCCTGATTTTGACCGACGAAAACGGTACCTTCAGCCACGGGCCAATTCCTGTGGGTGACTACTACTACCGGCTCGACCTCGACAACGACGGCTGGTACGAATTGAACCACAGCATCACGGTGACCGACACGCCGGAGAACATCACGCTGGTGAACCCCGTTCCACCAATGTTCGACATGACCATCCAGTTGAGCGCCCCGCTTGACGGCAACGGAGCGTCCGTTGTGGACCTCGCAGGCCGCAACATTTCCGTGGTCAACGATGCCCCCGAACTCGCTCCGTACACGGCCGTGAGCGACGAAAACGGCCTCGTTCACGTCGAACTCCCCATGGGCATGTACACCATCTCCGACGATTCGGACGAAGACCACATCCTGCTCGCCCGGGCTGAACTCGGAGAGGAAGACCTCCACATCGACCTCGCGTACGCTGTGTCGACGTGGGTCAACGGGAGCATGCGCACCGCCCCCGGAGGCCTCGACTACAACGTCTGGATGAACCTGAGCGAAGAAGAGCGTGAACAGCAGTACGACCCCCTCACCTCCCTTGACGTGAGCGCCCGAAACGGGGACCTTGTCTTCACGACAACGACCGATACCGCGGGGATGTTCGCCCTCCGGCTTCCCGTGGACCTCACCTACTCCCTGACCGCGACTTCCATCCTCGGCATTGCCCACGGCAGCCTGGTGAACGTCACGGCAGGCATGGACGCGCTCGACCCGATCTACTTCGAGCCATCGAACCTCCTCCGAGGGACGCTGTACCACATCGACAACGATACGACGTGGGACAGCCAAATCCCCGGCTGGACGCCTGTGGAGATGACCGTCACGAACGATGCCGGCGTGATCTGGACGACCGAATCGGCGGCTGACGGCTCCTTTGCCATCAGCGTCCCAGCCGGTCTCTACGACGTGGCCGTCGTCGACGACGATGACCTCAACGCCACATCGGACGAGGACGTGCGTGTGAGCATCGACGGTGGTGCAGAAAACGTACCCGCAAGCCTCTACTTGAATCCGGGCGGGCACGCCTTCGTCCTCCGTGTCTACCAAGACGTCAGCGGTGACGGGAACGCAAGCAACGGCACGGCGGTCACCCCTGCCTTTGCGATCGTTCCCACCACCGTGCATGGCGAGCGTGTGAACGTGACCGCGGACATGTACGACGCTGAGGGCAACCTGACGATCGAATTGGGCCTTGGGCAATACGCCCTCGAATTTGCCGCCGATGACGCAGCGGACCCGAACGCCAGCGCGTTCTCTTTGTCTGCATCGACCAGCATCCCTGGCATTGCTGTGGGCCTCCCCGCCCCGATTGATTCCGTCGACATCGCCCTCGTTGATGCCGCCGGCGCTGGCGCTCTTGACCGAGATCGTGACCTCTTCTGCGGGCAGCTTCGCGAGCATGCCCTTAAGCGCCTCGACGGAGCCCTGCACGTCCGCCTTGACGACGAGCGCG
>JALRLN010000260.1 GCA_023254445.1 Candidatus Poseidoniaceae archaeon
ACGCCGCTGCTGGCAGAGGCCGAACTCGTGGTCCTCCTGACCGGTTTGGGCGGTGGTTCAGGAAGCGGGGCTTCGGCCGAACTCGCCCGGCAGGCCCGTCGATGTGGCGCCATCGTGGTCGCCGTGGCGGCGATGCCCTTTGAGGAGGAGCAACCGCACCGCTCGGAAATCGCCAACGCCGCCTTGACCTCACTCGAGGCCTCCGCCGACGTCACGGTTCGGGTGTCCCTCTCAAGGCTGGCTCGACGGGCCAGGGAGCGGGGTGAAGACTGGTCGATGGGCTCGGAATGGATCGAGGATTTGGTCGACGGTTTGGTCCATTCCTTGCTGCGCATGAGCCTGATCAACCTCGACCTGATGGACCTCAGGTCCATCCTCAAGGACGGGGGCGCCGCCACGCTGCTTGTCGGGAGCGGCCCCTCGGACGACGTCCATGGGCTGATCGCCTCCGCTGCTTCAGCCCCGCTCGCAGACGTGAACGTGGAGGGGGCCACGGGCTGCTACATCCACCTCGAGGGGGGGCGCGACCTTGCCATCGGGCAGATGGAAGCCATCGCCGACGCGTTCACACGCCGTTTGAGCCGCGACGCGAAGGTCATCCTCGGGGCCCGCATCAGCGACGAGATGCACGGGCAGGCCCGCGTCATCATGCTCTTGTCGGGGCTCCGGCCGATGTGAGGCCTCAGTCAAGCAGTTCGACCGGGTCGTCATCCGTATCGGGCGACGTTGACGCCTCCGACGTGCGGTCGTCTGTCTCGATGGCCTTGGCGTCCTGCTGGGTTGAAGGTGGGGGTTCGGCCTCCTGCACGACATGTTCGGCGGCCAGATGCTCGTGCCGGGCCGACAACCTCGCCGCCACCATCTCGCCTTGCGCGGCGACCTTCATGGCGTGGGCATGGGCCTCAGCGAGGCGAACACCCGTGCTCCGAAGGAGCACGAACAGGCTGGCCGCCACCACGACGTGGCCGAAGCTGAGGACGCCCCCGACGTCCTTCATGACGGTCGACAGCATGGCGACGGAACCTGCGTACGCGTACCCAAATCCAAGGCCCCAGAACAAGGCGTTGCTGGAGCGCACCATGCCGAGGTCCGAGCCACGCGAGCGGCTCGTCATCGACCAGATGGCAAGAAGCACGGTGAGGGTCATCAGCACCACCTCTTCGATGGTTCCCGCAATCTGCGAGCCGTTCCCCTCAAGGTGCCGGGCCGCGGTCGCGAGGTGCCATCCCGCGAAAGCGATGCCCAAGACCTGCCAACGACGGTGGCTGGTGCTCAAGGTCCGATCGTGTTCGCACGCGGCGCGGCTTCGTTGGGAGAGGGCTTCGCCTCCAACAAGCACCCCAGAAAGGAGGACGGCGAGGAGCGCGTGCGTGCGCAGCACATCGCCGCCGCTGACGTCAGGGTCGAGGACGGAGGTGCCTGCGATGCCGGCTTGAATCAGGAAGACCACGATGAGCAACACCGCCGCT
>JALRLN010000261.1 GCA_023254445.1 Candidatus Poseidoniaceae archaeon
GACCTGCACGCGAATCGTGCGTTTCTCTTCCGCCGCGGCCAACAGGCGCTGTGGCCCGCCCGCGAGGTCGATCGGGAAGAGGGCGTGCGAGGTCGGGCTCATCATCCGGGGTGCGGCCTTCTCAGGCCGGCCCATGCGGCACCCCACGCGAACCGGAGCAGCATGTTCCCAGCGGAGGCTCGACACCGAACGGACGAGCGGAAGCAAACCGTCGACGGCGTGATCGTCGTCCAACCGGAGGGCGCGCAGGTGCGCCTTCGGGTCGTCAGGCCCCGGGTCAGGAACCTCTTCGGCGGCCTTCCGTCCCACCTCATCGGTTTCCGCGATGCCGAGGCCACGCTGCCTGGCGTCGGTTTCCGCCGCGATACGGACCGTGGCCCGCTTGGCCTCCAAGGCCTTCTTTCGGGCACCCTCTACGGCCAATTCAGCCGCGGCCGCACGCAGGTCGTCCAGCCGCTGCTTCACCTTCGTCGCCATGTCTGCAACGACCATGGGGCGGTCCCCCTCGCTGCTGAAGCCGAGGGCCTCAAGCATGCCTTCCCATCCTGTGGTGAGGACGAGGTCGTCGCCATCGTGGTGGTGTTCCACCCCCAGCAGCAGCATCGCCCCCTTGGTCAAACCGTGTTGAATGAGGGTCCACCATTCCGCGGGTTCACCCCCAAAGATGGGGGCCTGCGGCAGCAGACCGCCGCCGGGGATCCGGCGCATCTCGAGGTCCGGGGCACGTTCAGGACGGAGTTCGTCCATCGTCTCTGGCGTCCACCCTCGAACGGCCTCGGGCAACCGAAGCCGTCGCCCTTCGGCGCCGTCCTCGATGCGCCCCCCATCCAGCACGTCGAGCAGGGCCGGGACCCATTCGATCGGCAGGTCGAGCAGCCACGGGTTGTGGGGGGGCGGCAAGGCGCAGCCGAAGCGCTTGGCGACGCCAGAGGCCTGCGCCCAGTCGAGCGTTTGGCGCCGCAGGTGCTGGTGCCAGTCGATCCTGGCCAACGCTCGACCGTCGTCGTCCTCGCCCGGAGCAACGCCTGGCAGCCCGTCGGGCAGGGCGTCGCGACCGACGCGGAGCAGTCCGGCCAAATCGTTGGCGTCCGCCTCGGTGACCACGCGGTCCAGCAGGTCCGACGCCCACCAGTCCATCGTGTAACCGGCCGGGACGAGGGTGCGGTTGTTCTCCATGAATTCGCCGTACCCAAGCACCAACTCGCCGTTGTCCCACACCGAGGCGACCTCGTCCTTCAGTTCGAGGTAGCGGTCGAGGTCGTGCACCTTGAGGAAGCGCCCGTCACGCAGCACCACGCTCGGCCCATCGGATTCGTTCGAGGGCGTGACGGCACACGCCTTGCCAGGGCGTTCGATCTTCATCTGGGTCCCGACGGTGATGAAGTCGTCCATCGCGGCCATGCAGGCGGGGTTCGCGCTGGCAGCGGCAAGGCCCGAGGGCCGACCGCGCCTGCATGGC
>JALRLN010000262.1 GCA_023254445.1 Candidatus Poseidoniaceae archaeon
ATGACGCTGCCACCGGCCAAATCCCCGTTGTCGAGCCGAGCACCGGGCAGGCCGATCGCACCGAGGAAAATGGCGTCCGCCTCGTCCTTGACGCGGTCGAAGGACCCTTCCGCCCATTCGAGCCCGGTCTCTTTCCAGACCTGGCCGCCGCACGCGATGTCGTCGATGTCGAACCCGTGGTTCGTGTGCTCAGCGATCGTGTCGAGGATGCGGACCGCCTCAACGGCGACCTCTCGACCAACCCCGTCACCGGGCAGCACGGCAATGCGGTGGTCACCCATACCCCGGCCACGCCCGACCCCTACATGAACGGAACCCATCGGCATCGAGCGTCTCAACAGGGGGATGGACGGGCCTGCCAACCCGATGCTTCATAGTCCGTCGGACGGGAGTTCTCACAGCATGACAAAGGAGGACGAGGGCCTACCGTCGCTGCCTTCAGCGAGCGTCCCGGACGCCGTCATGCGCCTTGTTGACGTGATGGCGGGGCTGGACCCGGAATGGCAGCTCGACGCATGGTTGGAAGACATGGCCGAACAGCACCTCGACCTCGTGGAGGCCGACTTGATGCGGGAACGCCTTCGCTTGGAGCAACGCCTCCACCGGCTCGACGCCGTCCAGCGCCGGGTGGCGCCCGAGGAGGACGAGCCGTCCACCGTGCAGCGCAATTTGTTCGACTGCTTCGACCCGGTGGGGAACGACGCCTTCACGGGCCTTGGCCGTCGCTCTTCGTCAGCGAAAGAGGCGACCGCTGACGTCGCCGAGGAGCCTCATCCGGCCCGCCTGTACATCGACCTGCTCCCCGGCGAAGCCAACGACGACCCCCTGTTGGCCGTCGCCGCGAGCGCCATGCTGGGCGTGGTCGATGAGGTCTGCGAAGCCAACGAAGGCGTGGCCACCTTGACCCAGATCTTCGAAGGCATGATCGGGCTTGGCGTCACCCCCGACGAGATCGATGAAGCCCTTGATCACCTGCTCACCTCGGAACTTCTGTTGGAAATCGACGACGACATCTTTGTCCCGTGCGCCGGTTGAGGTGGGCGCATGGTCGCGACCCGACGCGACGCTGCCGAGCGCTGGCGCGAGGCCTTGCGTGCCGAGGCACGCCTCCGTGTTCGCCTGCCCTGGGCCGTCGTCGCCATCGTGGCCGCCTCGTCGGCCATCAGCATGGTCAACCTGCAGTACGGCGTGGCGGCCGTTCTTCTTCTTGGGGTGCTCCTTCAGGTGTCCATGGAGCGGATGAAAGAACGCCTCCGTGCAGCGGCCGAAAGCAGCCGTCAGGCGCTTGGATGGGCGGCGGAGGACATCACACCTGAGGAAGTGATGCAGCGCCTTGACCGCTTCCTCGAGCAGCGGTGAGGGCATGCAGGACCACGAGCGACGTCAACGTCGCTGGCTGCTTGCTGCGGTTCTGTGTGCTGTGGTGCTCGCTCCCGCCT
>JALRLN010000263.1 GCA_023254445.1 Candidatus Poseidoniaceae archaeon
GCGCGCAACCCGTCGGCCAATTCGGTGAGGCGAGGCAGTTGATGGTCGCCCCACACGCCCATCTCGCCCTCCCAGCCTTGACCGCCTTCGTCCACGTGGGCCGCGGCCGTCGTCACGATGCCGAAGCCGCCCTCCGCTCGACGAAGCAGCCAGCGGATTTCCTCGTCGGAAAGGATCCCATCGGCGTGGGACTGTTTGTTGGTCATCGCGGCAAGAACCGTGCGGTTGCGCAAGGTTGGGCGACCGTTGCCAAAGGAAAACGGGTCAAGGGGATGGACCAAGCTGCATCACCTCACGCGTCGGGTTCGGGCATGCGCCCTCGCATGCGCAGCCATCCTTCCGAGAGCCACATGAGGGCGTAGATGGAGACGATCCACAGCACGCCGTGGTCCCAGAAGGCGTTCGGGCCCGGCAGGTCGGTGCCGGCGTGCAGGTCGGGCAAGGCGAGCAGCAGCACGACGCCACCGACCAAGGTGACGCCATGAAGCACCCAGCGGACCGCCGAGAGGATCTGCGCTGACGAGGCCCGCATCTCCCGCACCTGGGCTTCGGTCAAGACCGCGGTCAAGCCGGTCAAGCGGTTGAGCGCGCTTCCCCCGTCCCAATGCAGCCGCCCAAGCCGGAAGCGATGCAGCACCTCGATGCCAAGGAAGAGCGTGACCCAGACCACGACGACTTCGAACAGGGCTTCGCCGCCAAGCAGGTCGAGGCTGCCCCACGTCGCCCATCCAAGCAAGGTCCACAACCACGCCACGAGGAGCAGTTGGAACTGGCGTGCAAAGCGTGAGATGCGGAGCAGGAGGTCGGCGTCGTGGGCCAAGAACCACTCGAGGGCGATGACCAAGCCGACAAGTCCGGAGATGCCCGCACCGATGAGGAGCCACCACCAGTCGAGGTCGCCGTCGCGCCACCCGACAAGCAGAGCGACCAGACCCCATGCGAGGGCCAAGATGGAGGCCACGTTGCCCGCCGCTTGCATCGTGTAGAGGGGGTCGCGGCCATCTTTCAGTACCCCAAGGCCGCCCAGCAGCCGAACTTCGAAAGCCGAATCGTCCACCACGCCGTGCGCGGCGGCGGTCATGCCGCCGACCGCCGTGATGCGTGCCCGGGCCACGACGCCCTCCACGGGGGCGTCCTCCCAGCGCGACCCACGCACCGCTGCAGCGGCCGCGCCGCCGCTGTTGCGTCGCTTGCCGCCTGCAGACCGGCCACGCGCCCAGCGGCGCACCTCCGGCGTGACGAGGTCCTCCACCTGGTCCTCCGAAAGCGGAGCACCGTGGTCGGTG
>JALRLN010000264.1 GCA_023254445.1 Candidatus Poseidoniaceae archaeon
CCAATCGAGCAATTGTTGAACAACGGATGTGGAACCGACCTTGCGTTCGTCGTCCATGTGCACATGGGTCCACATGACCTCTGGGGTGGTCGCTTCGCCCGAGGTCATCTCGACACCGATGACCAGTGGATCGTGGAAATCGAGGTGGCTGTCCTGCCGGCACATGAGGAAGGCATGGACGTCAGGGTGCGCGCTGAGGCTCTGGAGGATGCTCGTCCAATGCGCATCCCGTTGGATGTGGGTTGAGGGGCGGCTTCGTCCCGCGTCGTTCGCTCCGAGCATGCGTCGCACGAGATGGACGTCCCACCCCAGCACCATTGTGGCCATACGCGCTGCCTCGGTGAAGGCGGTTCACCAGGTTGATGCTGACGCGTGGGTGAAATTGAACGGTGAACAACCTCAAAACCCGCGCCCATGACCGCGCCCTCGACCGCCATGTCCAGCGAGGAGGCCATGCCCGACGGGCACGACATGAGCGAAGGGGCTGAAGAGGGGCTGCAGCGCATCCTCTTGGGCCGCAACCTCGACCGTGTGCTGGCCTACGTTCGCATGAAAATGGACCTCGCTGTGGCCACCAACGCTGAACTTTCCGCCATTCGAACGCAGGTGCTGCAAATGGGTTCGTTCCTCACCGTGGCGCTCGTGCTGGGCACCGGAGGGCTCGATTCCTTCTTCGATTGGGACCGGAACGTCCTGTTCGCTTCCTTGACCGTGACGCTCCTCGTCGTGCTGATGGCGGCCTCTGGCATGCGCGTCTCGTCGCAGTACACCGACATTGTCCTCGACGAGCACCACGCCTTCGAAGCGCTGTACGCGCTCATCGTTTGGGAAGGGTGCGACGACATCGACGCCATCGCGCGGGAAGTCTGCGCCATTGAGCAGGAGACGCGGGCCAAGGTGGACAGCATGAACCGGCGCCACCGCCTGTTGGCGGGAACCATCCTGCACACCATGATGCACTTTGAGCGCCACTCGCCCTTCCAAGACGACATCGGCACGATGCACCACCGACTGCCGCACACCGGCGAGTCCGGCCATCTGGGCGAACCCTGAACGGCATCACTATCGCCGGCCGGCCGCAGCCGCCATCATGGGCGTCTGGGCGATCACCGGAGCAAGCCGGGGACTTGGTCGGGCCTTGGGCGAGGCGCTCGTTGACGCTGGGCACCACGTCATCGCGCTGGCTCGCACGGTGGACGATACGGAGGCGTGGTCGACGGCCACGCAGGGCTCCAGCGTCGCGGTCGTTCCGATTCACCTCGACCTCGCCGACGGTGCCAGCATCGCCGATGCCGCATCGCACCTGCTCGCTCACCCTCTGGTGGCTGAGCACGGGCTGTCCGGTCTCGTCCACAACGCGGGTGACGTTTCTCCAGTGGGCAGCATGAGCGAGGTCGACGACGCAGAATGGGCCAGGTCCATG
>JALRLN010000265.1 GCA_023254445.1 Candidatus Poseidoniaceae archaeon
TCGACGCGGACATTGGGCTGCTGCGCACGCTCATGCACGCCCAACACGAGGGTGTGCTGACCTACGGCGACATCCGTTTCGGCCTCATCCGTCAAGGACGAGAGGGCACGGCGGCCGCGTCCCCGCCCGGTCGGTTGCGCATGATGGCTGGTGCACACGCGACCTACGACACCGTTCCACCCCGACCGCGCCGCGTGCGCGGTCGCGACGAGGAACGTGCGAGCCTCGACGCGTGGTACGACGAGCGGCGACCATGCCTCGTGGTGCACGGCATCGCCGGCATCGGGAAATCCACCCTCGTTGCGGATTGGCTCGCGGGATTGATGGACCACGACGAGCACCTCTCCGTGTGCTGGTACCCCTGCCAACCGTGGGACACCGTGGTCGGTCTGGCCACGAGTTTGCTTCACCGCTTTGGTATCGATGAGGACCACGACCCCTACGACCTTGTGGCGACCTTGCCGATGCAGCCCGGCGCCCGGATGGACGTCGACCAGTGGCGTCGCCGCCTGTTGGCCTACGTCACGGATGCGGCGACGATCCGGGACCGCTTCGAGGGGGCCCGAGGAGGGCCCCCGCCGTACTGGCTCGTGGTCATCGACGACGCACACCACCTCAAGGCGCAGGGGGCGGAGTTCTACGGCGCCTTGCTCTCCCTGGCCACCAAGGCGCCCATCCGTCTGCTGATGATCTCACGGACCACGATGGACTTCTACGACCAGCGGGACGTGCACACCCGCGACCTCGTGCGCGAACTCCCGCTCGAAGGCCTCGGCCTCGAGGTGGTCCGGGGTTGGTTGGCCGAAGTGGGCGGCGATGGACCCGACGCGGCCGAAGTGCTTGAGCGCACCGGAGGCCATCCGCTCGCCCTCGAACTGCTCGAACTCTACGGGGACGTCATTCATGGCGATTGGCTCCGCTTCCTCGACCAGGAAATCTTGGCCTCGCTGCCGGAGGAAGAACGTGGGCTGCTGGCCACCTTGGCCTGCGCCGAGGCCCCGATTCCGTGGTCACGTTTGGCCGAAGCGGTGGGGTGGGACGGCCTGCCTCCGCAGCGCTTGCTGGACCACGGCCTGTTGCTCGACCTGCCCGAAGGCATGTGGTTGCATGAGGCGCTGCGCGAGCGGTTGCTGAGGGAAGTTGGGAGCGCCATGGACGAGCGCCGTGCAGCGCTCGAGTCCTGAGGCTCAGAAATCGGCGTTGTCCTCGAAGGCGCCGCCCATCGCTTCGTCAAGCCATGCGAGCACGCGGGCCTTGGGGAGCGCCCCGGTCTGGGTGCCCATGAGTTCACCGTTGTGGTAAAGGAACATGGCGGGGATGCCGCGCACGCCGAGGCGGCCGGCCTGCATCGGGTCGGTGTCGGTGTTGACCTTCGCGATGGTCACGTCACGTTCGCCTGCGACCTGCTCGAGGAC
>JALRLN010000266.1 GCA_023254445.1 Candidatus Poseidoniaceae archaeon
GGGGGACTTGGACGAGGGGGTGGACGGAAGCGGAGCGCTGTCCGGGGCCATCATGAACTTCGGGATCGAAGAAGAAACGACGGTTCTGGAGTTGGCGCATCGCATTGCGGCCTTGACGGGCGCCTCCATTCAGCACCGGCCCGAAGGTGGGCAGCCCGGCGATGCACGGCGTCGCCGCCCCGATGCCTCGGAAGCACAGCAGCGGTTGGGTTGGCGAGCGGACGTCTCCCTCGATGAGGGACTTGCGCGCACGTGGGAAGCCCTTCAGGGCGCGCCGTGATCCACCGACTGCGCCCAACCCGTTGGGCTGGCCATCAAGCGGTCCTGCCCGTGCTGGCAAAGCAGGTCAAGCACCCCTCCCTCGGCGTGACCGGGCGGCAGGCATGCGTCAACGACCTTGAGGACCACGAGCGTGGCCACTGCGTCCGGCAGGGTGTGTTCGTCGACAAGTTCGACCTCCAAGGAGGCCGCGGCTTGGTCAAGCACGGGCTTTCCCTCCTCGTCATCCGCGTGAGGGATGGTGTCCCATTCGCTCCTTCCGTGCGGGAGCGATGCTGCCGTGGCCTGCACGAGTGCAGCGTCGTCGGGGCCCGGCAGCAGGAGGTACATCGTCGCTCGTCCGGTGCTGCGAAGGTTGAGCAGGGTGTCCCGTACGCGGCCTTCGCGGTCCGCAGACAACGACATGGTCAGCAGGGGTGGCGTGTTGGACACGACCGCAACGGAGGTCATCGGGGCAATGTTGGGCCTGCCCTGCTTGTCTTCGGTCGCCACCAATGCGAGCGGTCGAGGGCTGATCAGTGCGCTCAACAACGCTGCACGCTCAGGGTGGTCAAGCGCGTGAACGTCGGTGCGCACGGGCGACGGGCCGAGGCGCAAGCCGGTCCTGTGCGGCTCAGCGTCGACCTCCGGGGCATCGAGCCACGCATCCAAGCGCCCCTGTTCAACTTCAGAAAGCGCAAACGTGGTGTGCTCAAGGTACGCAGCCCACGAAGCGGCATCTTCACCGCGTGCGGTTTTTCGCTCGATGCTCGCTTCGGCGTAGGCCAAGCAGCGCTGCAGGAAGCGCGCGACAAGCCGCCTCGCTTCGTCGTTCAGGTGACCACCTTCACGCATCGAGGCCAAGTTCACGCAGCAGCATGGACACGTGGCCCTTGGCCTTCACGTTGTACCGAGCCCATGCGAGGGTGCCGTCGGTGTTGATCACGAAAGTGGAGCGGCTGCAGCCCATGTATTCACGGCCGTAGTTCTTCTTGAGGCGCCACGTCCCGTAGGCTTCGTGCAACGCTCCGTCTTCGTCGAGCAGCAGGGGGAAGGTCAGGTCCTGCTTTTCCGTGAAGCGGGCGTGGGAGGCCGCGCTGTCTTTCGACACGCCCCAAACGGTCAATCCTGCCGCG
>JALRLN010000267.1 GCA_023254445.1 Candidatus Poseidoniaceae archaeon
CCACTGACGTTCATGATGTCCCGCCCTTCGCTGTTCATGAGTTTGAACAGGGGTCGCTCTTCGACCCACTCAACCTCGTCCAAGGTGAGGAGGTCCGCGAGGCCGTCTTCGGTCAGGAGGAAGGTCGCGAACCGGTCGTTGTGGACCACAGGGGTGACGCCTTCCGGGAGCCGCTCGGGCAGGTCAACGCCCGCCAACATGGCGTTTGCAAAAACGGGGGCATTGGTGCCGAGGAGGGTGTTCAGAAGCCCCTCGCTAACGCGGTCGGACGGTGCAAAGCGCATGATGCCGGTAACCTCGAGGTCCTCAAGGTCGTCGAGAGCAACGTCCCTCAATTCGCAGTGGAAGGCGGCAGGTGGGAGGAAGGAGAAGCACTCGATGCCCGCCTCCTCCAGCGATGGCAACCATCCAGTGTCGACCGGCCAGGTGGTGGACAAGACGTGCCATCCGCTCAAGGCGCCCCTTTCGCCCGTGGAGGTGGCCCAGTCCGATGGGGCGATCATGCCCGCCGTGCGATGGGCAAGCGCCACGTGTGGCCCGTGCTCCGCATCGAACCATCCTTCCGCGGCTCGTCCAGACGGGGCGATGCCGTACGAGGAAAGGAGTGCGGGGTCCATGTCCACCGAGAGGTCGACGTCCAATGCAGGGGGCTCCATCGCCATGGACGCGGGAACCACCACCTGCAGCACCATCAGGCCCCCGAGCAGGAAGGCACGGTAGCGAGTCGTCGTCATGCTTCTTGCTTTGGCTGTACCCTCATCAAAGCATTGGGACATGCCATCGATTGGTTCTGCAGGTGTTAAGTGCCGGTGGCGACGCAGATGGACCATGCGAGGGCATGGTTCGGGTCAAGACATGATGGCGCCGAACGACATCAACGACAAAGCGTCGGTCCTCGGCCGCCAACTTTGGCGGGTCTTGCCCTACGCGACGGCATACCGCGGACGCCTGCTGACCGGCTTCGTGGCGAACGGGGCGGCTCGGGCGGCCGACCTCTTGCCGTTCATCGTGATCGGCTGGTCGGTGGATTACTTCACGACCGGAGACATCGTCGGAATGGCACCCTTCAGCGCGGTCCTCGAGGGCCTTGATCGCCCAGCGGTTGGCTACGGCGTGCTGATTTTCCTCTCGTTTACCCTGCTCGCCATCTTCCAAGGCATTTCCGAGTACTCGTGGCAGACCTTGGGCTACAAGATCCAGCACGACCTTCGCATGGACGCCACGAAATCCCTGATCGCCATGGAGGCCTCCTACTACGACCTCAGGCAAACAGGGCAAATCATGTCGGTGCTCTCTTCGGACGTCAACCAGCTTGAGGACGTCGTTTCGGATTCCTCCACGTCCATCATTCGGATTGTCGTGACCTTTGGATTCGCTCTGGTCATCCT
>JALRLN010000268.1:0-227 GCA_023254445.1 Candidatus Poseidoniaceae archaeon
GGAAGCCGCGTCATCCGCATGCATCGGGATTCGGCCGAGGGGCTTCAACGCTCGCCCGACGCCTCCGTCTTGCCTCTGCGGTGCGCTCAAATAGGGGGAGCAGGACGCCCGAGCATGGCTCGGTTCCCGCAAGCGGAGAAGCGAATGCTCCACCGCAAGATCTGCATGCGGTGCAACGCACGCAATGCGGTTCGCGCCAGCCGCTGCCGCAAGTGCAGCTACAAGGG
>JALRLN010000268.1:237-1382 GCA_023254445.1 Candidatus Poseidoniaceae archaeon
CTGCGCCCCAAGAACGTCGAGCGCAAGGGCGCGTGATGGTGCTGGGCTCAGACGAGCCAAGCAAACAACCATTGGCTGACATCCCCGAGCGCGAGCGCTGCCACGCAGGCCGGGAAGAGCACAACCAGCAGCGGAATCTTCCTCGTCACCCATGGCCGTTCCTCGCCGAGCGCCTCCAGCAAGGCCAGCCGTTCGCCGACCTCTTCCTTGCTTGGTGTACGCCGTGGCGCTCGGGCCCGATGCACCAAGACAAGTGAACCGTCAAGCGCGTGCTCGACGTCACTCAACAGCCAGACGTGGGCGTCGACCACGTCCTTGCTCGGCATCCGCTCGGCATGCAAGGCCAACCGAAGGTCGCTGAAGCGCGTGATGTCAGCGCGCATCAGGTTTCGGACGAGGTTGTACGGAGGCAAGAGCAAGAAGGCCAAACCTCCCCAAAGGAGAATCGACAACGCCGGAGGGAGGTGCAGCACGAGGCCACCTTGGTCGGAGAGCCACGGCAGCGCCCCCCACGTGGGCACGAGCATCGCGACCCACATCAGTGCCTTCGCGTCCGCTCCTCCGTGCAGCAAGCGGAGCCGCCATGCCATGTCGAACAGCGCGATGAGCAGCGTGACGCCAACCAGTTCCCACCACAAGGCCTGCGCCGGGGGCATGGACCAAAGCAGCAGGTCGATGGGTTCGACGGCCGCGTGACGGGCGGCTCCGGCGGCGAGGCCGATGCCCGCTGCGGCGTACGCCACGGTGGCCACGATGTCGGGACGCGACCCAGCACGGAGGTCGTCAAGGCTAGGTCGCCCAACCACAGCGCCGCTGGCGAGGCACACCGGAACGAGCATGGTCAAGAAGACGGTCCAGTCGGCTTCACGCACCACGAGATCGAGGATCCACAAGAACAGCACAGGCTGCGACCACACCAGCCAGTGCCGGTTGGGGACCCGACGCGCGAGATGGTCCATCCACGCGGCAGCGCCCATCCCGGCCAACAAGGTGCCCGCACGAGCCCATCCGATGGCTTCGCCCGGGTCGAGCGCCATGCTCCGAGAGGTGGCAATCACCTTATAGCGGACCCGACGGACTTCACCATGGACGTGAGGAACATGGACATCGAGACGCGTCTCCAAAACGTGGCCACCGTCATTGCG
>JALRLN010000269.1 GCA_023254445.1 Candidatus Poseidoniaceae archaeon
GGTAGGTTTGCAACAGAGGATTCAACTCACCGCGAAGCGTTCCAGGCAACGTTGGCGCAAAGGGGCGAAGATGCACTGCGAGCAGCATGAGAAGGGCGGCAAATCCACCCAGCAGCCCCACGCGGCGCGATGCGACATCAGGAGATTCGCCCTTCATCGGGGCGCGCCACCACCACGCAAGGCTCGCCGTGAACCCCGCCCACAAGAGCAGCGGACCGCTACGAGCGGACCACGTCGCCGCAACACGGTACAGCAGCGGCATGGACGCGCCACCCGACGCGTTCACGGCTGCGACCGTGGTGTCGTCCACCACGAACCGCTGGACAAGCAGAAGAAAAGGGAGCCAAGAGAGCACCATTCCGAGGGTTGGAAGGTGTTCGATGGTTCGCTGCTCAGCCCCATCAGGCAGGAGCCGCTTCCATGGAAGGAGCACCAAAAGGCAGCCAACGAGGCCCAGAGCAAGGACGACGCCACCCATTCAATCCCCGGGGGGCGCAGGTCAAACGTGAACCTGTCCCTCCGAGCAAGCGCTACCAACCGAAGTGCTTCGCTCGGGAGTAGCCGAACGACAACAGCACAGAAATGACGCGCTTTCCAAGGAGAAGGGGGCGCCGGAAGAGGATCTTCACGCCGATGGCCAATTTCTCAAAGGGGGACATGCTTCCAAGCTCCTCCGGCAAGCAGCGCGCCATCGCGGACATTTCCTCATCGGTCAAGTCGTACAACGCCGTCTTCCCCTTCAGGATCTTGTGGTAGGGGGGAAACGCTGCCTTCCACCGACGCTCATACGGGGACAGGTCGGCTTTGCTCGCCGCACCGTTTGAAAGGGCCTTCGCGAAGGTTTCTGCGGCCGCACGACCGGACCACAAGGCAAGGTGGGTGCCTCCCTCAAACAGAGGGGACGTGAATCCAGCCGCGTCACCAACAAGGAGCAGACCGTCCTCAACGGTGGAGGGTCGAGGCCCCGAGATGGGGATGGTGCCACCGAAGGGCCGGACCTTCACGCCGTCTTGGCGCCACGGGGGATTGACATGGGGCTTTCCGTCGAGGTACGTGTCTTGGATGAACCGATCCAGGTAGCGAACAGCCCCCTTCTTGTCGGTCGTGACCAAGCCAACGTTCGCACGGCCTTCTGCCTTGGGAATCATCCACACGTACCCATGAGGAGCGTATTCGGGTTGAAGGTAGAAGTCAAGGTAACCGTCGTTGGGAACCTCGTTGAGTTCGTACTGGAAGCCTGCAATCACCTCCACCTCACCGGGCATGTCCAGCATGCGCGACGCAGCCCCATGCACTCCGGATGCATCAATCACGCCGCGGCACCGCAATGGAAAGGCCTCTCCTCGGCC
>JALRLN010000026.1 GCA_023254445.1 Candidatus Poseidoniaceae archaeon
CCTCGCTGGCGAGGCCGTTGTGGTTCGCGGCCAATTCAACGTGCCTGAGCAACCCGCTCGTTTGTTTGTCGTCGTGGACCCCGACGACCACATCCTCGAATTGGATGAGGAGGGCAACACCTGGAGCATCGATCTTGGTGCCGCCTCGACAGGCATGGGCGCGCTCATCGCCTCCATCGGTGGTGGAGCACTGCTCGTCGTCGTCCTCCTCGGTCTCGTGCTTCGTCCGAAGCCCGAGGCTGAGGAACTCAAGGCCGCGATGCACGCCGAGTCACCAACACCGGCACCCGGACCAGCCAGAGGGCCTCCACGGGGTCCACCTCGGGCCACATCTGCTCCTTCCGAAGCGAGCACGCCCCCCCAAGAAGCACCCGCCCTCGGCTCGGCCAACGCTGCCTTGGACGCGCTCCTCCCCGCCGACCAGACCTCCGAATCGGCGGCCCGTGCCCAGCCCGTGGGCACCATCGTGGCCGACCATACCTCGCTTCCCGGTGGAGGCGAATACAGGTACAGCGCAGAGCAGACGCTCTACGAAGGCCCCCACGATGTGGGGCAATGGCGCCTGCTTGACGACGGACGGTTCGAGCGTATCGCTTGAGCCGTCGGGTTCTTGTGCGGGGGACGGTGAACCTGAGGCGTGAGCAACGATCTCCGGCGGGCCCTTGCCGTGCTGTTCCGGGACGGTCGCGCCATCGAAGCATCCGACCTCGCCCGTGAGATGGCCTTCGTCCACGGATGGCTCAGCATCGGTGACGCGGACACCGCCGTCATCAGGATGGTTGAGCAGGGGTGGTTGACGAACGAGGGCGCAGGCCTCGCACCCTCCGAAGCAACGGACAAGGTTCACCCTCCGCTTGGGTGGATGCCTCGTCCCTCGAACCTCCTCGAGCCTGAAGCGTGGCACGCCCAAGCGCAGGCCGCCACCCCTGCTGCACCGCCGGAGGCGCCCACGGTGGCGGCCGAACGAACGGCGATTCCGACTGCGCCCGACGTCAGCGCTGCCACCGACCCACGCGCGCGTGTTGAGGGGCGCTTGGTCGGCTTCGTGGCCCGGTCATCCGGCCTGGAGCGGGACGAAGTCCTGCGACGCGCTCAGCGAAAGCAGCAGGCCCTCCGTCCGTGCACGTCCTGGCTCGCTCTCGCGTTGGTTGCACGTGAACAAGGGCTTGACATGGGGGCCATCGTCGAGGCCCTCAGCCCTTCTGCTTAGTCCTGAGCGTTGCGTCCCGTGGCCTCATCGGCCAGGTCAGCAAGCACCGGGAGCAGCACTAGGGACAGCAGCAAGGAAAAGCCAACCGTCACCGCCGTGATCAGGCCGAAATCCCGAATGAGGGGCATCGGGGACGCCAACAGCACAAGGAAGCCGAGCGACGTTGTGGCGGCGGACATCACCAAGGCCACGCCGGTGGTGGACATGGTGGACCGCATGGCGCTTCGGCGATCTCCCAACCGCTCCCGTTCGACCTCCATGCGTTGCCACATGTGGATGGAGAAATCGATCCCGATGCCGAGGGTGAGGGCGGTCACCATCACCGTGAGCACGTTCCACTTCAATCCGAGAAGCACCATTGAGCCAACGACCCAAAGCGTCGAGAAGGCGACGGGGGAGAGCACAACCAACGCAGGGACAAGACGCCTCGTCAACAGCAGGAGCACGAGGAACGAGACCCCAAGGGAAATCGCCGTCGACTTCAGTTGGGAGACGCTGAGGTTCTCAAGCACCGTTTCCAAGACCACAAGGTCACCCGTAACGTACACGACGGCATGGTCTTCGAAGTCATCGTTCAGACCTGAGGAGCCGTCAGGGCCGTCGACAAGTTCGTTGAAGCCCAGCACCACACGACGCGATTCTGCGGACGTTGAGGCTTCCACCCGGACCTCGTTTCTGAGATGGGTGACGGTGTCGCCGTCGAGCGCCACCGTTGCTTCAACCCGGTCGGCCCACGTGCGTCCCGTGAGGGGGTCCGCGACGGAGGCATTCCCCGCGAGTTCAATGAACGCAGGAGCAAAGTCCTGTCCGGGGGCATCGTCGATGGCGTACACTTCGCCGTTGTACAGTTCCAGCCCGTGCCGTCCCCCAAAGCCGTCGTCCTGGAGCATGGCATCGCGAAGCACGGTGTACGGGCCGTCGTAGGACGGGGCACGAAGTGCTCCATCCGTACCCACAACGGCGCTGTCGGACTTGAGGTCGTTGTGCAGGAAGCGTAACTCATCGACCATCCTGCTGTCCATCGGGATGGTGCTGGCGCCATCCACGGGCTCCATCAAGAGGTACACGACCTTCCACCCTGCAGCCTCATAGGACGTGTCAATCTCTGCCCTGACCTGCATCACGGGCAAATCATCGTCGAGGAAATCTGCGAGGTCAAATTCGGTTTCGAGCGAAAGAGCACCGACAAGGGAGGAGAGGCTCACAAGCACGGCCACGATGAGGATGGTCAACCGCTGGCCGTGCTGTACGTCCACCAGCCGCTCGCTGAACGCAGGCATCCGAAGCACCCCGGCCGAGGAGCGCTTTCCTCGTGCATCGACGACAACGTGCAATGCTCCCACCACCAGGGTGGAGGCAAGGAAGGCACACACGACGCCCAAGGCCAAGGCCACGCCAAAGGTCGCAATCGGAGGGAGCGGGGACACGGCATTCGCCAAAAACGCCGCGACCGTCGTCACCACGGCAAGGAGCAAGGGTGTGCTCAGTTTCCCGCAGGCGACCAACCATGCTTCGGCGGGGCTCTCATGGTCCTCTCGAATGGAGAGGTAGACCCGCTGCAGGTGAATGGAGTAGTCGATGCCGAGGCCGAGCACAAGCGGGGCGACGGCCACTTCCAGAGCGGTGAATTTGGCTCCGAAAAGGTTCAGCACGCCATAGGTCCAGATGAGCGCAACGCTCAGTCCAGCCAACGGGAATCCGACGGCCGTGACGCTCCGGAACGCGAACGCAAGGACCACCACCACCACCAGAAGCGCGAGACCAATGAGCATCGTGAGGCCGTCGAAGGTCGCGTCGTCGATGTCGTTCGAAATCAGGTCAAGGGACACCGCGCTGTACGTCAAGGATGACCCTTCGCTGATCTCAGCGAGCGTGGTGCGGAGGGCGTCTTGAACCGCCTCGCGTTCCGAAATCGGAAGGTCGGGATTGATGTCCAAGACCCAAAGCGTGGAGGACGTGGTTGGAACAGGCACCCCTGACCCGTCCGAAAGCCAAGCGCACACGGGATCAATGTCGAGGTCGCTGTGCAGCATCGCGCTCGAGGCAAAGGTGGCGGCGGCGAGCAAGGCGTCCTCTTGGTTCAAGGAGCAGGTCGTCCCTTCCTCAAGGACAAGGTCCAGCAGCGTCGCCCAATCGTCAACCTCCGCCAACGTCGTCCCATTGGTCTGTTCCTCGAGGGCCACGTCGAGGGCGGTGACCGCCGTCGCCCAAGCCACCACCTGTGAAGCGGAAGAGGAGGCCATCAGGCTGTCCTGATCGTTCTTCATCGCCTTCAGGTGATCAAGGCTCAGCACGTTGGAGCCGTCATCGGCCACAACGTGAACGAACATCGGTCGACGTTCCGATGGAAACTGTTCGTGAATGCGGTCGTGTGCATCGATCGCATCGCTTTGTGGAGCGAACAAGTCGAGGTCCGTGTTGAACTCGGGAGGGTCGTTGACCAACGCCCCTGCCAACCCGAGGGTGAGCAGCACCGCTACGGCAAGGATGGGAACGGCGGCCTTGCCAAAGCCCGGTGCGGCACGGGCGGCGTAGACCTCAAGCCGCTCGGCGTCCATCATGCCGACACCCATCGGCCCGGTTCATAAGCGAACAGGCGAACGCGGGTCGAGGGCCCCGGTCCCGAAGCATTGAAAGCAGCCCGGCAGGTCGAACGGCCGGTCACATGGCAGTTAAGGTCCTCTTCCGCGAAGGCAACGAGCTGCGAATGCGCGTCACCGG
This sequence comes from Candidatus Poseidoniaceae archaeon, assembly GCA_023254445.1. Taxonomy (GTDB): domain Archaea; phylum Thermoplasmatota; class Poseidoniia; order Poseidoniales; family Poseidoniaceae; genus MGIIa-L3. Next base: position 3,932 of record JALRLN010000026.1, read on the forward strand.
CGAAGGTCACACCTCGCTCCAGATGCTTCGCGAGCGCTTGAACACGCACAGCGACATCGAGTATGCGAACTACTTCCCCGGTCACCCTGAATTGGACGACCCGGAGTTCTACATCCGCACCACCGGAGCCGATCCCGCGACCGTGGTCAAGGACCTTGTCGCAGCGATTGCGGCGGAATTCAACGGTGCCCTCTGAGGAGGCGCACCGCATGGACCGCACCACGAGCGACCATGCAGAAGCGATTGGGTTGGTCGGATTCGCCACCGGATTGCAAGGCATCGGCGGACTGGTCAAAACCCGTGTCGAAGACTTTCGGGTCGAGGAGCAAGCTACGAAATTGAACCTCGACCAGCGAGGTCGCTTCACGGCTGCACGCATCACCTTGCGCAATTGGGAAACCAACCGCTTCATCACGCGCATGGCGGCAGCGCTTGGGATCCCAAAGGAGCGCGTGTTCTTCGCCGGGACGAAGGACAAGCGCGCCGTGACCCGGCAGCTGTTCATCATCGACGCGCCTGCCAACAAGGTCGCTGGCCTTGACCTCGCGGACGTGGACGTGGAGGTCCTTGGCCGAACCCATCAGAAAATCGGCTTTGGCAACCATCGAGGCAATCGATTCACCATCACGGTCCGAGGGTGTGCACACCAAGACGGCACCCCCATGACGGAGACGGAGGCGCTTGCGGAGGTCGAAGCCATTCGGACGTCCCTCGAGGCATCGCTTGGCCCTGAACGGTTTCCAAACTGGATCGGGCCGCAACGTTTCGGCTCCGGTCGGCCCGTGACGCCAGTCGTGGGCCGGCACGTCATCGCCGGTGATTTCCAAGCCGCCGTGATGGCGTACCTCTCCATGCCGGGAGCGGACGAAGCAGAGGATGCCGCCACGTTTCGCCGGCGCATTCGTGATGAAGGGGTGACCGAGGAAGTCATTGGGGCATGCCCCGATTGGATGGACTTTGAGCGCCGCATGGCGAGCCACCTCCTTGAGCGGCCCGACGACCATGTCGGCGCCTTCCGAAAGTTGCCCAACAACCTGCAACTCATGACCGTGCATGCCCTTCAATCGGTCGTGTTCAACCGAGCGCTGCACGCTCGCATCGAAGCAGGGCTGCCCCTTTCGGAACCCGTCGAAGGCGACCTTGTTGGGATCGTGGACGAGCGAGGTCAACTTGAATCCAAGGGCATCGTTGAGGTCGAGGCGCGGACGGCCAGCCGCATTGCGAGGAACTGCAGGCTTGGTCGCCTGACCGTGACCGGCCCCCTGCCCGGCCAAGACATCGGCGTCGCCGGAGGAACCCCTGGGGCCATCGAGCAGGGCGTCATCGACGCCATGGACCTCAACGGCGTGGAGTGGAGGGTCGAAGCCATCCCGCGGCTATCCACAAAAGGGGCCCGTCGCGCCCTCGTCACAGGATTCGAGGAATTCACCTGCGAGTCCGTCCCGAAAGCCAGCGACGGCACCCTCGACGGACGATGGAGCGAGGGGCCACGCGAAGGGGACCGGTGGCATCCTGATGGCGCCTGCCTCAAGTTTCGATTCACGCTCTCCAGTGGCGCCTACGCCACAACCTTGCTCAGGGAATTCATGATGGCCCCCTTGGACCACCTTGGTTGAACCGATTCACCCACAGAACGGCCAAGCTGCTGGTGCGGCCCCGGAGGGCCAACGCAATACGCCGGGTTGGTGGTTGATCAAATCAAGCCCATCGAAAGGACTTCGATTTCACCCACACCGTGGATTTCGGCCATCTTCGCCTCAAAGGCGTCCGGGAGACCGGGTCCGTCGTTCATCTTCACGTGAACTTGAACAAACTTGAGGCCGAAGGCAAGGGGCTTGATTTCCACGGCTTGGACATCGTATACGTCGTCAGCAAGGCCGAGCACCGTGGAGGCAATGGCCTCCGGGTCGACGTCTTCAACTTCGGTGTGCGGGTTGACCTTGTACGTCATCACAACTTCGCCCATCATCTCACCTCAGGGTCCTTGGAAGGAGCAGGAGGGGCACTTGTAGAGCACCCCTTGGTTCCGGCTGCGGGGGCTGCGGCCAATGGCAGTGCCGCAGCCGGGGCAGGGGAAACTGGTGGAACCGCTGTCGGTGAGCGGGACGCCGGACGTCGTGCAGGTCGTGGCCCTCTCGGTCATCATTCCACCTCGGATGCCTCGGCCACGGCTCCCCCCTCTTTATGCTTGCTTAGACGAAAGGGGTGCATCGAGGACCACGAGGCGGCCATGCCTCCCTGTGCTGACCACCAGGGAGCCATCGCGTTCCCGGCACCATCCTCGGAGCAGGCGGATGGACGTACCAGGAGCGACACGATCGACGTCGTCCCCCCACAACACAAGACCGACGACACCAGTGTTGTCTCGGGCACACGCTGCAGCCATGGGACCAGTGAACTTGTCTCCGGCCACCATTCGGCGTGGATACCGTCGAAGGACAATGAGGTCCAGCCGGTTTACTGGGCGGTCTGGCTGAAGATCAACAACGCGCATTCGAGGGGAGGCCATGTTCGGCCACGTCCGACCTTTACCCTCTTCAATCCTGACCTGAGCCACGGCGCACAACACGAAACCCGCTCGGCGTCGCATCCACCTCGTCGTCAGGCACATCGAGCCGCTGCGACATCAACGCCTCAAAGCGGGTGCCAACGGTTGCGGAGGGTGCCGACCATGGGGTGTGGTTTCGGCAGACGAGGTACACTTCGGAAGAGGAGTTTCGGCTCGCATCGGGTGAGAACCGTCGTACCTTCGAAAAATGGGGCCGCACGCACCCGATCAATTCCTCGACGCCGATGCCTTGGAAGAGTTTGGTCACCAAGGCTCCACCCGGTGCAAGACGTGGAAGTCCGAAGTCAAACACCATCGCGACGAGGTCGAGCGCAACGCTCTGGTCGATGTCCCAGTTTCCCGTGATGTCGGGTGAAATGTCGGATACGATGGCGTTGACCTCCCTGCCGGCAAGCACGTCGAGCAAACGCTGCTGGGTGTAGGGGTCCGTCACGTCACCGGTGAGCAAGGTTGCCCCTTCCAGCGGTTGCGTCGCTTGAAGGTCGATGCCAACGACCACACCGTGTTCGCCGACGGTTTCTACGGCGACCTGCGTCCAGCCACCGGGATGGCAGCCCACGTCAAGCACCACGTCGCCTTCGCGCATCAACTCGAAACGCGCCTGAATTTGCTTGAGTTTGAAGGCGGAGCGTGCGCGGTAGCCACCGGCTTTTGCCTGCCTTCTCCAGCCGTCGCGCCGGTGGTTTTCCACCCAGTGGTCCGCCATGACGCTCATGTGATGCCTCGACCGGCCCGTCAAGAAGCCTCCGACCTCCATGGACGACGGAGAGGCTTCTTGGGGCACTGTGGCTCCCACGCGGCATGGGCGCCCACCAACGCGTGGTCGCAACGGCCCTTCTGGCCCTCCTCCTGCTCCCCATCACCCACGCCGGCGCGGTCCGTGTGGACCCGGACGACTCCTTTGCCACGGAGGTCATTGCAACCGCCAAACGCGGTGTGTTGGTGGAAGAACTGACCGCGACCTGGTGCGAGGTCTGCGCCGAGGTGGACCCGTACCTCGCCGAAGTTGCGGACCGGCACGGCACCCGGCTGGTGCTTGTTGGGCTGCACGACGACGACGGCCGGGACGGCGTTTCGAGCGCTGCCTCTGCCGCCCGTGTTGCGCGGTGGCGCACCTTGCATCCAGACCTCGGAAGCACACCCTCCTTCCTCGTAGAAGGCGAGGCCCCTTTGGTGGGACGGGACGCATGGACCGACGTCACGCGACGGCTGTTGGCCATCGAAGGAAGCAGGGACACGGCCACGAACGTCGGAATGACGCTCAACCGGGCGGAAGGAACGCTGAACGTCGACGGTGGCGTGCAGGCAGACGGGCGACAAACCACGCTTATGCTGCTGCAGCACGACCGCACCGCCCGTGATGGAAGCGTGGAGGTCTCCAAGGGCAGCGTGTACGAACGCGTGTTGATCGAACTGCATGTGCGCAACAGCACGGGTGTGTGGACCTCGACGTGCGATGGAGCCTGCATGGTGCAGCCAACGTCAGCGTCGACCTTCCACGCAGACCTGAACGTGGAGCGGTTCAGCCTTGTTCTGGTGAACGAAATCGCCGATGATGCGCTGTCTCCAGGTGCAAACACCTTGAGTGATGCTGTGGTCGAAATTGCAGTCCGCCCCAGCGCCGTCGAGGCGCCCAACGGTCATCGCTGGCTGCTCATCGCTGCCTTCACGGCTGGTGGGGTCAGCCTGATGCTCATCCCTCGAAAGGTTCCGGAAATCGTCACGAACACCGCGGAAGACGAGTGATTTGCGACGCCGTTGCCGCAGGAGCGCCGATTTCTGGACGTTGTTCATGCATGAGCAGGAAACCTCTATACGTGGCCATGCCGATTCTTTACCATGGACACACAAGGCTGGGACGTTGCGTGGGAGGAAAGCACGGAACGAGAATGGTTCGTGGAATACACGGTGTTGGAGGGCGGAAGCACGACGCGGCACCTCTCGGTCCTTCTGGGCGAAGGACCGGAAGAGGTGAAGGCCTCGCTTGTGGACGAGATCCGCGCCATCTATCCGGAATCAACGCACCTTGAGGTGACGGTGCTTCGACTCGAGGCCATCGACACCGTCGAGGAGCCGGAACACGCCGGCTGGCACGTCCCTTGATCACTTGGGATCAGGTCGGGCTGCGTCGCTCCAGGTTCCGTTCTCCATCATGCGCCACATCCGCCATGAGGTAACGAGGACCAGCACGTTGGCAAGATGAGCCGTTGAGCAGTACTGGCAGAGCTTCTCGATTCGAATTTCGTACGAGACGAGCAAGAGGATCACGCCCATTCCACCACCGGTGAGCAGCAGCATGGCTTGGACCGCCCGTCGACCGTTGGGGGCATCGGGTTCCTTCTGAAGCACAAGGCCCGCGTACAGGAGGACGGTGAACACGCCGACGCCGACCAGCCCCCAAGGGAGTCCGATGAGTGGAGCGTAGCCGTAGGTGTCGTGCCCGATGACGTCGTCGCACGAAAACAGGCCATCGCTGGCGCAGAAATCCCCACCCAGTTGACTCAGGCGTTCGTGGATCCACCACGTGTGAGCGGAAACGATGAGCCCACTGAGCATCACCAAGAGCAGGCCGGCGATCTGCCGCCCCCTCACCGAGCCCAACGACGGCCACGTCTTGGACAACAGCGGCGCCAAGCGGGCCCCAATCGGTAACGTGAGCAGGAAGCCAACCATCATGGGGATGGCTTCAACGGCGAGGATCAGGTTGGCATTCACGGCCACGTTCACACCGCCGCAAGCGAGGCCACGGCTTCGGCTGCGGACTGGTAGACCTGCGTGTTCGCGCTGGACCACGCGACTATGCCGTCGGGTTGGATCACGAAGTAACTCGGCGTACCGCGCATGCCCCAGGCCGTGAAGACGTCACCGTCGATGTCGTCCACGTACGGGAAGGCATGGGGGGAACCCCCACGGTTGGCGCAATCGGCCTTGTTGCAGGTCTCACCAGTGGTCATGTCCCTGAACGCCTGAATTTCGGCCCGAGAGGAATCGTGTCCGTTGATGTTGAGTTCTGTGGCCACGGCGATCACCTGAACGTCTTCGTTGTTCCAATCGCTGTTGGACGCGTCAAAGTACGCGTCCCAATCGCCGACCTCAGCCGCGCTCTGGACGCAATACGGGCAATCCGTGTCCATGAATTCAAGGATGATCCACTGCCCTGGTTCGCCCTCCTTCCACGAGGTGTCGAAGTAGTCCTCCAGGCTAAACTCGACCCATCCGTCGCCGTCGTACGCCACGCCCTCGATGGCGGGAGCACGCTCGCCGACGTCGGTGCCAAGCGCGATGGGGTCGGCCGTCATGGCCACGACAAGAAGCACCACGGCAAGCAACACGGAGACCATCAACAGCGGGCTGTCCGTGATGCCGGCTTCATCGTCGTCACGCAGGCGCATGGATGTCCCTGCCGCCGCTATGCTATGAAGGCTAAGGACACGCCCTCAGTCGTGCTCGGCCAGAATCTCACGCAGGAGCAGTTCCGCCGTCTGGCGAACGGCGGCCTCGCTCGCCGCACTTGGCTGGAAGCCGCTGGCCACGAGCCGGTCGATCGCCAACCGTGCGCGAGGGATGTCCCCCGCCCATCCACGATCACCACCGGTGTAGGAAATCCCTGCGTTCACGCCAACAACATCGATCACAATCTCGGCAATTCGACGAACGGAGCACGTGTCCTCGGTACCGAGGTTCATCAGGGTGAATGGGACGTTGTGCTGCCCTATGATGTGCATCATGGCGTCCACACAATCCTCGACGAGCATGTAGGACTTTTCTTGCCGCCCATCGCCCAGCACTTCGAGGTTGTCGGGGGTCGCACGAAGTTTGTGGATGAAGTCGAAAATGACGCCATGGGTTCCGCGGGCCCCGATGATGTTCGCGAAGCGGAAGACCCATGCACGGAACCCGAAGGTGCCGACGTAGGCCCCAATGAGCCCTTCACCCGCAGCCTTGCTTGCTCCGTAGAGCGAGATGGGGATGCACGGGCCGTGGTCTTCCGGCGTTGGAAGCGGGGCATCCTCGCCGTACACCACAGAGGAGGACGCGAAGGCAATTTCTGCCACACCATGCCGACGCATCGATTCAAGCACGTTGTAGGTGGCCACGGTGCCGTGCTGGAGGTCGGTGTCCGTGACGCGGGTTCCAAGACGGATGTCGGGATTGGCGGCGAGGTGCACAACGCGGTCCACGCCCTCAAAGTGAGGGGCTGTAGCCTCCAGGTCGCGCAGGTCCACTTTGACGAAGGCCACCCGCTCGTTTCCTTCGTGGTGCGCGAGGAATTCGAGACGGCCGCTGGACAAGTCGTCGAGCACTTTGACCGAGTCCCCGGCATCGACGATGCGGTCGACAAGGTGTGAACCGATGAAGCCTGCGCCACCGGTGACAAGCCATTGCATGATTGAGGCTCCGAACACACCTGCATTGAGGCTTTTCCTTCGCATCGGTTTCAAGGGGGTTGAGGGAGAGCCCAATGGTTGCCCACGAGGCAAGAGGGAACGGGATGCCCACGAAGAACAAGGAACAGGAGATGAACGAGGAAGAAGCAGGGGCGGCCACCAGCACGCTCGTCGGCTACGTCCGGCGAAGCGGTGCTGGGGGTGCGCTGAAGGTGTCCATCGATGCCGAAGCCATCCAGGCCTGCTCGACGTACACGACCAGCGATGGGCGTGCGTACGTCCCGCTCGTCATCTCGCTCCGTGCGCTGCAGCGCGTGCTCGACGGTGAGCGCGCGGTGACGACGATCAGCCAACTGGTCGACTGAGCGGTCACGCGTGCGATACGATCTACGCCAACCGGCGCGGCCGACCGCCCGGTGCTGCGGCACCGGAGCGGTCCACACTCTTTTCTCCTCATGAGTCCCATATGGACTAAATAGGACATGACGGAGCCAAACCTTCGTGGATGGGACCACGTCGAGGCCCCGCCGGGTAATCGCCGGCATGCCGGTGTTCAACGAAGAGGAGACCATCGGCACCGTGGTAATGCTCGCCCTTCAGCACGTTGACGAGGTCATTTGCATCGACGATGGCTCCTCCGACGCAAGCGCACGCATCGCCGAAGCCTGCGGTGCGACGGTGATTCGGCATCGGGTCAACCGAGGCTACGGTGGCGCGCTGAAGACGCTGTTTCGGCACGCGCGCGGGATGGACGTCGACGCCCTTGTGATCCTTGACAGCGATGGGCAGCACAACCCCGCCGACATTCCTGCCCTGCTCGCTCCAATCGAAGCAGGCGAAGCCGACTTCACCATTGGCTCCCGCTTCGTGAACGGGGGAGGCGGGTCCGACATGCCGGCCTACCGGCGGCTTGGCATCAAGGTCATCACCGCGACCAGCAACCTCTCGAACGACCTCGGTGTTCGAGACACGCAGTCTGGGTTCCGAGCGTTTTCAGCAAAGGCCCTCCAGCTGCTCCGCTTCGACGCAGAGGGCATGGAACTCTCGCTTGAGATGCTTGAGGACGCCCATGAAAAGCACCTTTCCGTGCGAGAGGTGCCCACCGTCATCCGATACGATGTCCCAAAGGGGTCCAATTACACCGCTGTGTCCCACGGGTTCACGGTGTTGTCGTGGGCGTTGATCTCGTTGTCGCAAAAGAAGCCCTTGCTCGTCCTTGGCATTCCCGGGATGGGCCTCTTTGCCACAGGGGCCGCCATGGGGATGAACCTGGCGCAAAACGTCACCACCACCCTCGATTCCGTTCTTGGCCCCGGCCTCACCGCGGTCTGGGTTGGCGTGCTCGGACTGAGCTTGATGGCCGCGGGCGTCGTGCTCCAAGGCGTCCGGAGCCTGCTCCGGCACCTCATTGTGGACCATTTCGGCATCGATTGAGGCTCCGAGAAGGGGCATGTCCTAAGGCAGGGGGAGCCTGCCTCAACCATGGCCGGGAGCGACTCGCGCGCGCCCGGCTCAACCGAAGCCATCACCCGCCCTGCGAACGTCGTGCAAGCGGCTCGTTGGGCAACGGAAGCATGGGCGCGTCGAGCGGTCAACAAGGCCGAACACGGCGTGGAAGGCATGTACAACGCCGCCCTCACCTCGCCGAGGATGCTGCTGGCGGTCTGCATCATCGTCGCTGCCGTGCTTGGCAACGTCGGCCTTTCCTTCCAAGAACAAATCGATGACGACGTGGAGATCTTCCTCCCCGACGATGCAGAATCGACCGACCTGCTGCTTGAGGTCCGCGAAGAATGGTCGACCGACCTTGCCATCATCTACGTCCAGACGTCGAACGCTGCGCTGGGCGGCGGCCGTGGCGAGAACATCTCCGACGAAGCCATCCTCCGAGAGATGTCATGGGTCGAAGGGGACGCCGACAATGCGGATGGCGGTGCACGAAGCCGCGGCATCGATTGGAGCAAGACCGACCACGGCCGAGACGACGGCATCCTGTGGATCCTTTCCCCGGCACAGGTCATCAAGGAGGCCAACTCGGCCGATGGACGCTTCAACCGATCTGCTTGCAACCACGGAATCAACACAAGGCTCCCGCTCACCTTGGATTGCGACGTGATCCCCGGGGGTGGAGACTACGTCATTCCCGACCAAGACCGCATTGATGCGCTCATCGAAAACCTCGGAGGGGCCTTCACGTCGATGGTCCGCGACACCAACGACAACGACCCAACGGTCGACAGCGATGGGGACGGGGACCCGACCAACGATGCGGATGGCGATGGCGTGTGGGACACGGCAGCCATTGTCGTTGGGCTCAACCACGACCTCGAACGAACCGAGTTCAGGGATTTTGAGGCCCTGCTTGCCCACGTCCAAGACGTCATCGACGAACGGCCAGATGGCCTGCGTGCCACGGAGATGACCGTGACTGGGCTAACGAAGGTCCTGGCCGACATCAGCGACGCGATTTACCAAGACCTGCTCACCATGTTGCCGTGGTCACTGGCGTTTACGGTTGGCGTCATCACCCTGTTGCATCGGTCCGCAAAGGTGGTGGTCATCACCGGGACACCGATCGTGCTCGCCCTCGCGGTGACCTTCGGCGGTACGGTCTTGCTCAACCTCACGTTGACGCCGATGATCGTTGCGACCTTCCCAATCCTCATCGGACTTGGCGTGGATTACGCCCTTCACATGGTGAACCGGATCGAGGAACGACGACGCCACCACATCGATCAGGTCCACGATGCCAACCGTCGT
>JALRLN010000270.1 GCA_023254445.1 Candidatus Poseidoniaceae archaeon
CGTTGGAAGGTTTGGTGGCGTTCGTTACCACCTCAAATGGAGTGGTCCTTGTGCTGGGGGGAGCCAACCCCATGTCCTTGGGTGCAGGCGGAGCGAAGGAGTTCACAGTGGACCTCGTCGTCCCCGAGGACGCCCCCCTCGGCGCGCGAATTGTGGTGAACGTTCGTTTTGATGGAGGCGTGGGTGATGATGGATTGCCCTATGCCTTTGCTGAAAGTCACCTCTTTGAGGTCTCAAGTCGACGTGATCTACGTCTCGACGTGGAATCACCAACCAACACAACCGTACCCCATGGCGAGGGCGTGCCCATGTCCGTCCATCTTCGGTCGTCGTCGTCCTTCGCAGAACGGTTGACCCTCACGTTCGATGCTCCCGCCGCGTGGGCGGTGGTGTGCGATGGATTTGGGGAAGCCAGCGATGGCCTGACGGTTGACCTTGATCCCGGTCACATTGTGAACCAAGAGCGCGTGATGTCGTGCACGGTCCTTCAAGGAGAAGGGCCCCCGGACGGGTACCTTACCGTTGGACTGTTCACCGACGAAGGCCCGTCAGCGTATGCCGAGCAGTCGATCTTCGTCGCATGGGCGATGCCTGAAAAGGAGGCATCCGGGTTTTCTTCGACGGCTGTGTATGGAGGCCTCGGAGGGTTCGCTGTGCTTCTCGTGATCGTTGCAACGAGCCTGATTGGCCGTGGACGACGCTCCAATGAAGGCAAATCCTTGCCCGTTGTCAACGACGACCATCATTCGAACCAACAAACGACGGCCGAGGGACAAATGCTGCCGTTGGGTGATCCCTCAGCACCTCCGCTCCCAAGCGATGGCCTGCCGCCAGGTTGGACTGAGGAACAATGGCAGCATTACGGCCATCAGTGGTTGTCCCAGCAAAACAGGGCTCAATGAACCGGTGATCGCGTGCAAATCGACGTCCCTCAAGACCACCCTCTGCGTGGTATGTCGCCCATCCGTTTGCCTGTGTGGTGGGGTTGGCGAGGGCCAGTGGGTCGCACGTGCGATGATGCCGCTCATTCTGGACGCTGTGTCGTGCTGAGGATCGAGAAGAAGTTCTCTCGGTTGGAACGGTGGCTCGCACGTTGGCTCCGAGCACCGAAAGAAGTGCTGCGCCCGTTGGACGACATGAACAGCCTTGTCTGGGAATTGTGCGATGGCCATCATCAATTTCAGAGCATCATCGAAGCGATGGACGCTACCTTCCACGAAGAGGCAGCCCCGGTCGTCGAACGTGTGTCCCTCGCCATTGACATGTTCCAATCGTTGGGGCTGTTGCTTGTACGTCAGGTCGGTGCGCCGGTGGCGTGGAACACAGACCCCGGCGT
>JALRLN010000271.1 GCA_023254445.1 Candidatus Poseidoniaceae archaeon
AACGACGAGGTCGGAGCCGTACCAAGCGAGCCCGTCAAGGTCGTTCGACAAGCCTCCGTTGGCTTTGGACCAGGAACCGTTCGCGAGCGTGAGCGTTTGCAGGCCAATGCCACCTGTGCCGCCAACGCCGGTGCCCCCGGTGGTGGACCGGCTGGTGGCCACGTGAAGCACGCCCGAATCCAATTCCATGTCAGAGACGCGTCCACTCCCGGGGAGCAGGTGGCCTCCGGTCCATGCCAAGGAACCGTTCGGAGCGATGCTGCCGACCAGGATGGCTGCAGAACTGCTCCCGCCGTTGAACCCGCCTGTGGTTTCGTAGGTGGCTGCGTACAAGGTGGAGCCGCTGCCCACCATTGAGGAGATGGCTCCAGAGGTCAACTGAATGTCGTCCGCGAGGACGGAGGTCCCCGTCGCTGGCGACCATCGGTCGACGTGGCTGTAGCCCGACCCTCCTCCAGGGATGGCGAGGATGAGGTTCCCGGAGGCATCCGCCATGGCGCTCACCACATCGGACCCCGTGGCACGAAGGGACGGCACCGGGTTCGACGCGTCGTAGACCGTGTAGCCGCCCGAGCCGCCTTGGGTCAGGTGCCCAGCGACCACCATTGGGTTTGAACGGGTGCCGATTGTCGCCATGGCGTCGTACATCACGGGGTCATTGGAAAGTCCGTCCGCCGAGGTGATCCTCGCCGCCAACTGGTTCCCCACGGTGTCCCATACGGTGATGCCAGCGTTGTTTTGGTAGAACCCAACGTGAAGGTCGTTGCCTGCGCAGGTGACGGCGCTCGGACGAGCGTTGGTTCGCAGGTCTTGTCCATCAAGTTCCACCGAGGACTGGGTGCCGTTTGGATCGACACCAATCACGGTTGCGCCCCCGCTGAGTTGGAAGAACGCCGTCCACAGCAGGCCGCCGCACCAGGTCATGCTGATGGGGTACGCGTTGCTGAAATCGCCGTTCCCGCTGCTCAGAACGGTGGTGGTGGTCCCAGAGGCATCCTCAACGATGACCTCTGCATCGAAGTTCCATCCACCACCGTCCGCGACTCCGTACGCAAGCCAGGTGCCGTCCGTCCAGAGTTCGTAAACCTCTGGAACGCTTGAGGACGACCAATGGGACGACCAGGTGCCGGTGGACGGGTCGTAGGCCTCGATGCCGTCTTCCGTGGCCAACAGCACCTCTCCGTTCCATTCAACCATGCCGCCACCGCGTGGGAAGCCGTTGTTGCCGCTCGCAAGGCTTGGTACATCGCTTCCTTCCCAGCGGTCGAGCAGGCTTCCGTTTGAGGCATAGCGGTCCAGCCGCCCTTCTCCCCATTGCACCCAAAGGTCGCCGTT
>JALRLN010000272.1 GCA_023254445.1 Candidatus Poseidoniaceae archaeon
CTGGAAGCGCTGCAAGACCTGTTGCCCGATGGAGCACCACGCCTGCTGCTCAAGTGGCCGAACGATCTGTTGCTCAGTGGACCAACGGGGTGCTCAAAAGTGGGCGGATGGTTGGTTGAAGGACGCCATCGCGGCGACCACCACCATGTCGTTGCCGGCTTGGGCCTCAACCTCACCCCGGGGCCAGACGTTGTGGACGGCACACCCCGAGGCCACATTGTTGGCCTACGCCGCGACGACGTCATCGAAGCGATTCACGTTCGCCTGCTCGCACGCCTGATGGAACTGGAGCACGACCACGGTCGCGCCGCCATCACGGATGCGCTTGTCGAAGCATGGCACCGCTCCGCGAGCCTGCTCAAGATGATGCACCACGACGGCCAACCGATGGTCCCGGTGGGCGTCGACGACGATGGCCGGCTCCTTCTGCTCAACGGAACAGCACCCCTCGATGACCTTGAGCGGGTGCGTTGGGGTGCGTGGCCTTGAACCACGCGTGCAGGTGTTGACTCACTCAAGGAGGACGGCGTCGACCACAGCGTCGACGTCCGCATCGTTCGCGGTTCCGGAATCCTCGTCACCGCGGGAAAGGACCACGGCGTACGCAATAAGCAGGCCACCAAGGACGGGTGGAAGAGCAACGGCCAGGAGGCCCCGAGCGAGGTCGACGTCCACGTCGGCGCTCCCTTGGGCGACCGTGATGCTCCACGAGAGTTCTCCACGTTCCTCCATTTCATACTCGATGCTGGCCTCGTCCCCTGCAGCGACTGGGATGACCTGCCGAAGCACCTCCTCACCGTCCACCTCGAGTCGAACGGTGATGGTCACCGATTCCGAGACGGCGTACGCGATGGAGACGCCCCCACCGCTTGGCATCATGGACGTCCCTTCGAGGGGAGCGTCCGGCGTGACCGAAACTGGATCGTCCCACGCCCGCATCACAACGCTGGCCACAAGCAAGGTGAGGCCCACGAGCATCAACACATCGCGGGCCTTGATTGGCGGCGCTTCACCACCGGCCCCCATGACGTGCGGTCGATGCTCTGTGTCTTCAACGTCGCGGGGGCCGAGGGAGGCCAAGGCGCGTACGAACCAGCCGAATTTTACCAGAGACGGTGACGCTTCGCAACCCGTGCTCGGACCACGACGACGCCTCAGCGAGCACGCCCCGATGGGTCGCTGCTTCGCTCAAGTTCACGCGGACGATGGCGCAGCCACATGGTTGACCTCGCTTGGCGGC
>JALRLN010000273.1 GCA_023254445.1 Candidatus Poseidoniaceae archaeon
ACGGGAGCGCAGGGTGCACCGAGGTCGTTGCAATGCGGCCGCCCGTGTCGGAGGTCTTGATGCGGTAGAGTTCGTTCTTCGTCAACTGCATGGCGCTGACGCTGAAGGCGATCTGGGCCACGGGCTCGTTCACCGTCAGGAAGACGATGCTCGTGTTCGAACCAACGAGGTTCTCGGCCTTCACCGTGAACTGCGTCATCGACATGTTCGTGCTTGGCGTTCCGCAGAAGTCGCCCGTGCTTGACGAGAAGGTCATGCCCGACGGCAGCGTGTTGTCGATGGACCACGTCAGGTCTTCCGCACCGGCCGATTCGTCGGAGCGCCAGCAACCGCCGTCCACGCCGCGCGTGAGCACCTTGGAGGTCGGGTTGTAACTGATGACGCTCGGGTCGTCGAGGACCACGAGGTTGACCACGGTGGAGACGGTTCCCGCCGGTCCCGTCGCGGTGATGGTCACGTTGATCGGCGGCCAAAACTGCGTTGTTGGCGTGCCCTGAATGGTGCACTCGGTCGTCAGGCTGAGGCCCGCGGGCAGGTTGCTTGAGGCGCTGCACGACTGCACGTCACCGGACAGGAAGAGCGGCTTGACCGTGTTCGACGAGTCGTTCTCAAACCCAATGGTGCTGTTCTGGAAGGTCAGGTTCCCCGGGGCCTCCACATAGGCCAGCCGGTAGGAACTGTCGAGCACGAAGGGCACGCTGCTGAAGGTCAGCAGGTCACCGCTGCGCGTCCCGACCCCACCAAACAGGCCGTAGCCGCTGCCGTTGTCGATGAGCAAGCGGACCTCGTCCTGCACCGTGCTGTCGAGGCCCATGGCTTCGAGGTCGAAGCGCAACCGCACCGTCGTGTTCGTGGTGCCGGCGGCGGTGAACTCCTCCTCGTGGAGGTCGTCGAAGGCGATGCCACCGCTGGTGTACCGGTGCGTCGGGGTGTCCACGTCAACGACGGTGTCGCCCGACTCGTACTCGAGCCACATGCCAACGTCGTCGTCCGACGTCAGCGCGACCAAGCGTCCCTCGCCCACGGGAATGGGCGTCGCGACCTCGACCGCGTTGGTGCTCGGACCGAAGGAGGTCCCGACCGTGCGGTAGGTGAACGCGGCGTCGTTCGCGTCGCGCAGGTTGCCGGGGGCGAAGGGCGCGAACGGCGCGGTGCTGCGTTGGTTGTAGACGTTCGAGGTTTCGTCGGTGGTCATGGAGAGGTGGTAATTCCCCGTCAGGTCCGTGACGTACTCGTTG
>JALRLN010000274.1 GCA_023254445.1 Candidatus Poseidoniaceae archaeon
TACCTGCGCAGCGAGATCCTCTTCGAAGCCGGCGTGGACCCGTCACGGCGTTTGGGTCAACTCGACGAGGCCGAGAAGGACGCGCTGGCCGAGGCCGCGGTGGCCATCACGCACCGCGCCTACCACCAGAAGGGGGTCACGGTGGACCAGGACACCTACGACACGATGCGCGGCCTTGGCGTGGCGCGGCGCAGCGCGCGGCACTTTGTGTTCCACCGGGACGGGATGCCCTGCCACCGCTGCCAATCCACCGTCGTGCACGGGCGGGTCGGGGGACGAAGGCTCGACTCCTGCCCCGTCTGCCAAACGTGACGTGCAGCAGGAGGTCACCTCGAAGCCAGCCTTACTTCTTGCGCGGCTTCCAATCCTTGTACTCGATGTGGGCAGGACGAACGTTGTTGTCGTGGGCCGCGTTGTATTCGTTGATCCGTTCTGCAAGCCAGGTGAACCACTCAAGACGTGTCTCACCGTACAAGCGCCGCTCGTCTTCCACCCAGGGCAGCATCTTCCCATGGGAGAAGGCCACGAGGCCCCCGTAAATGTCGTACACGAGATGGAAATCGAGGTCGCCTCGATGCACGAGCGCTCCGAGGGTTTCCCACGTGGTGGCCAAGGTCACGACGTCCTTCCAGGCCTCGCCGTGATGCTCCTTGTATTCCTCCGTCGTGACAAGGTCCGGCTGACCGGACATCGCAATGATGGCGGCGATGAAGTCAGGTCGCTGCAGGTGTTCAGATAACGCGAGGGCCCCTTGGCTCTCGCGACTTGCCTTCATTTCCTTGATCTGGTAAAACGAGTACACAGCGGCACCAACGATGGTCAGCAACCCGAAGATGTCCGCGTAATTCGCGGCCGTGTCCAAGTCCATGCACGAAGGGTGGTCCGTTGGTCCTTCAACCTGTCCGGGTTCCTCGTCGCAATGCCCACGACGTGACGTGGGAAGCGTCAGGACTCGCGCTTCGCCAAGGCCGCACAGGCCAGCAGCAAACCGAGCATCATCGAGGCCCCCGCGTTCAGCGGCGTCTCGACGGGGTCCTCGGGAGGCGCCTCCTCCGCTTCCACAGGGGGCGCGGGCTCGACGGTGATGGTGCCAACCATGCCGACCGATTCGTGCGGCTCGCACACGAAGTCGTAGGTGCCGTTCGTGCCCACGGGGAACTCGACCGTATGGTCGACCGCACGCTCTGGATCACCGGTGGTGAAGGACCCGTCGTCGGCCACTGCGTTGTGGGCGAGG
>JALRLN010000275.1 GCA_023254445.1 Candidatus Poseidoniaceae archaeon
CGGAGCACCGGTTGTCCCAGAGGCGCAGGGCCGTCACGAGCGTGCTGCACCCGTCGGACGAGCCACGGATCGTGATGGAGATGCCGTTTTCTCGGAGGCTGAACCCTGTCACAGCGGCGTCCGGTAGGCGAAGCGGCAAGGTCAGGTGAGGATGACGAAGGCTGGCGATGACGTAGAGATCGAGGCCGTCGTCCGAGTCGTCTCGGCGAACCGTTTCCTGAAGACTCACGTTGGGGAGGCCCTCAACCGCCGCCTCGTCGACGCCCTCCGCCAACCGCATCCGAACAAGCAGGGTGACCTCGGTATCGTCCTCCGAACGGCCGAGCGTGTTGAGGAGGTCGAGTTCGGAAAAAAGCGCCACATACGGCGCAAGCACGGTGGTACGAAGGACATCAAGGGGGTAGCGAACCCGAACCTCCCTCATGACGCATCCTCCACTGAGACGAACTCCACGCCTCCGTGGGTGAGCACGAAATCACGACCGAGGTCATCGAAGCCTTCGAGCAGGCGGGCGTCGAACCGCACGCGAACGACCTCGCTGTCCGCCTCAAGGTCGGCACGAACGCCTTGAAGCGTGCCTGGAGCAGCCCCACAGGACACGCACGCGCCCGTGAGGTCGAGCACGAGGTCAAGGCCAAGGTCGTCCAGCGTCCATGCGCTGACCTCAATCCCACCCCCGTGGCCGTCAAGGGCCGCGCGGACCGGGCCGAGGCGCGACAAGAGTGCGGGGACAAAATGCGCCCCGCCGGCCGCGGTCACCAGAGGGAGGTTCCGCAGCCGTTCCTCTTCCTCTGGGTCGAGCACATCGGCCATCCGGCGTTCTGCTTCGGCGCGCATGGCTGCTTCGGCCTGCTGCGCGTACATCGCCACAAGCGGGTCGTCGTCCACGGCACCCTGACCACGGCCCGGTCTTTGAATGCATGACCGGTCATCGGGAACGCGCGTACATTCCTTCATAAGAGCCGGGCAGGAGCCCGACGCATGACCGACGACCTGCTCGTGGTCGAAGACCTCCACGCCGAGGTCGGGGGCACGCCCATCCTCAATGGCGTCAACCTTCGCATCAAGGCCGGAGAGCGGCACGCCATCATGGGCCTCAACGGCGCAGGCAAGTCCACGCTCGCCTCGGTGTTGATGGGTCACCCCGCGTACACCATCACGGGCGGCACCGTGCAGTACAACGGAGCCCCTCTGGACGACCTCGAGGTCTTCGAACGCGCGCG
>JALRLN010000276.1 GCA_023254445.1 Candidatus Poseidoniaceae archaeon
GGGAGGTACGTCCGCATCTCGGCCCACCTGCACAACTCGATGGAGCAGTACGAGCACCTGGCCGACCTCCTCAAGGAGGCCATGCACGTCTTCGGATGAGCCCCAAAGCCTTCCTTCAGCACACAGCACCGAAAGGGCGTTTGTCCATCGTCGCAGCGGGGCTTCATGGTCGAACACGTGGTTGAGGCGGGCAGCACCCGTTTTGCGCCGGAGTCCATCGAGGCGAAACCCGACGTGGGGCCAGAGGGCTTCTTTGCCGTCGAGATGCGGGTGGGCCGCGTGCTGGCCGTGGAACCTTTCCCGGAAATGCGCAAACCCTCGCTGAAGGTGCAGGTCGACTTCGGGCCACGGGGCGTGCTGTGGACTTCGGCGCAGATCGCCGACCACGACCCCGACGCCCTTCAGGGGCGCCTTGTGGTGGGAGCGGTAAACCTCGGTGAGCGGCGCCTGCCGACCGGCTTCATGTCGCAATTCCTGCTGCTGGGCGGGCTGCACCCCGACGGGCGCGTTGGCCTGCTCTCGGTCCCGGAGGACCTGCCCCTTGGGGCCATCGTTGGTTGATGTCAGGCCTCTCGAAGGTCGATGCCATGGGCTGCGTACCGCTGCAGGCAGCGGTCGAGGAAGCCTTCGCCAGCGCGCTCAGGAGCGTGGATGCCGGGCAACGCCTCCCCCGACAACAGATGGTCCACGGCTGCGCAGGTGACGGCCCCGGTGGTGCGGGCCATGGACGAACCGTCTTCGCGCCCCACGTCGTCGAGCAGCCAACGGCTACGCCCTCCCGCCTCGCCTTCGCAGACCACCTCCATCCACGTGAACTCGGCCCGGTCGTTGCGCCACGCCCATGCGGCGACCAGGTCGTCTTCGTCCAGCGCGTCCCGCTCGGCGAGGTAGCGGTCGATGTGCCCCGGCCAGCGCACGGTGGCTTCGATCAGTTCCTCCGCAGGTACGGTGTGCAGCACGGATCGGAGGCCGTCGGTCAGGAAGGCTTCCATCGTGCCTCGGCCTTCCACCTCAAAGGGCACCCGTTCGGACAAGGCAGGGACCTCGACGGTCCTCCCGCCGCGCACAATGCGGGCCGGGCGGGTGTACTCCTCGATGACGTCGTAGGGCGAAAAGGGGGCCATGTAGGACCATCCGTCGTCCGGCTCCACCGGATTGCCGCCCACGCGGACCCGGCCCGTGCGCAAAC
>JALRLN010000277.1 GCA_023254445.1 Candidatus Poseidoniaceae archaeon
GCCGGTCGGAGGGCGACCAGTGCGGCGGCAACCTCGCCCTCACCGTCTCGGAAGGTGCGGTGCGGAAGTACATCGACGTCACGCGGCACGTCATGGAGACCTATGGCGTGGACACCTACACCCAGCAAAACGTGGAATGGCTCGCGTCCTCGGTGGACAGCCTGTTCAACAACGACAGGGCGAGGCAACTCTCCCTCGCCGATTTCCTCTGATCACCCACGTTGCGGGTCCTGCCATGCCCCGACGGGTTCGAGGGGCCCTTCGTCCCGCAACGGCCGCACCTCGCGGAAACCAACCGGCACCGCATCCCCCGGCGCTCCTCCGCGCCGTTCCCACCGACGACGAACGCCTGCGTCCACGAAGGCGAGCACCACCAGCCCAAGCGTGGCCAAGAGATGGCCCTCAACACGCACGGGGGCAAGGGGGGACAAGGTCAGGCTGGCCTCGGCCTCAACGAGGTCGGGTCCACTGCTCCGCAGCACGTACCGACCGGGTTCGAGCACGCCTTCCCACTGCACGGCGGCGTCGGCCGCCGTGCCGTTCCAGCGCCACAGTTCCACACCAGCACGGGTCAGCAGCGCTGCGCCGACCGCTTCGTTCGGGTCAGAGCGGTGCGTGAAGTCCACCTCCAACACCGCTGGCATCGGCCCCTGAGCACCAAGGAAGCCGTCCAGCGGGATCTCAACCTCCGTGTCGAAGGCCTGCTGAGGGCCGTTGAGTTCCCGTACCGCTTCGCCGTCCACCACCATCGCCCACGTGATGTTCACAACACACAAGGCCACCACCCAGAGCACCACGCTACGGAAGCGCGCCGGCTCGGGCATGGGCCACGGTCGTGCGTTCGACCATATCAGTGCTCGTCCCCGTTCAGCAGCGGCATGCCCAGCCGCTGAAGCACGTCGGCCATCCAGCGAAGTTTCGCACGCTTCTTGTCCGGGTCGGTGCTGCCCGACCATGGACCGACGTGATCGGTGACGAAGCCCACGAGCGTCAACCGCTCTGCTGGAACCCCCAACGCCAGCAGCAAGCACACTGCGCGGTCGCCATCGGTGAAGCCACCCGGGTTTTCGGCTCCTGCCAGCGGGGATGGCGTTTGGTGGGTCAGCACGAGGGGAAGGGGATGCACGTCCGCTGACCAGGCGTGCAGCCGGTCCTGCCATCGTTCGGTGTTGTCGCCGTGGGCGTG
>JALRLN010000278.1 GCA_023254445.1 Candidatus Poseidoniaceae archaeon
CGCGGCGAGCGGAAGTCGCTCACGGCCGCCCGGCCCAATAGGACAGGTTGCCGTCAAAGGCCTCGCCGAGCGCTTCCACCCAGGCCGCGATCTCAGCCTGAAAGGCGCCGAGCTGGGCCATCTCCAGATCGAGCACCTGCCCCTCCATCACCGCCGTGTTCAGGGCGCGGGCGATCTGGTTGATGTTCACGCCGATGCGCCGCAGCTCGCGCCGCACCTCGATCAGCGCCAAGGCCTCGGGACGGCTGAACTGCGGACGATCCCGCAACCGCCGCCGGATGAGCGCGACACTCCATTGGGTTCGCGACAGCCCGACGGCGGCGGCCTCGGCCTCCAGGAGACGCAGGTCGGTCTCGCCGAGGCGCAGGGTCAGCTTGCCCGACCTGGGCGCGCTGACCGCCTCCGGCGGCGCCGGAAAGGACGCCTGCGCAGCCCCCTCCATGAGCCGGCGAAGCAAGCGCGAGCGCCCGCCCTGCCCCGCCGCCGCGGCGTCGAACCGGCGGATCAGATCGGGCGAGACGCGAAGGGTGAGGCGGTCCATCGGGAGGTGGGTCTGTCAGACGTTGCCGGCGCAAAGCCTATCCTGCCCTTGACCGTCACCCCCCTCGCCCCGTAGGCCTCCGGTGCTGCACGTCCTCCCCTCGGCGACCGCTGCACGGCCGCTCGCCCGCCGTCCTGTCGGACGCCCCAGCCGGACGGATCATGAGGAGGGAAGCGGCCTCGGAGGCAGACGCCCGCGCTTTCGCGCGGGCGTCCTCCGTCAGCGGATCAGCAGCAGGGTCCGCCGTTACAGCAGGCCGCGAGAAGCTCGCAGCAGGAGGCGGCGGCCTTGACCACCGAGTCGGGCGCGGCCGCGAAGGCAGCCGAGGCCGAGGTCAGCAGCACGAGGGCCGCGAGCGAAAAAGCACGTTTCATTGTTGATCTCCATGGATCGGTTTTCTGAGAAAAGGATCGTCGGTGGAGATCAGGTTCGAGGGGGCGGGTCCTCCGCTTCCGGCTCCACCCCCGCGAGGGCGTCGGCCGGTAAACGATCGTGCACATCGGCGGAGGCCGCTACCGGGACGGCCGCGGCGGGCGTCGGAACCAGGCCATGGCAGAGCACGGCGCACAGCCGAGCGCAGCTCATCTTCACGGGATCGCAGGGGGCATCCGGACTGGAGCCGTCGGCG
>JALRLN010000279.1 GCA_023254445.1 Candidatus Poseidoniaceae archaeon
CAAAATCCTGCTCGGGTCGGGCACCTGGAAGGTGGAGAAGGTGTGTTCCTCGAGGTGCCGAGCGATGACCTCGGCGACGTTGTCGCTCAGGCCGTAGGCTTCGCGAAGCACGCGGCGCGGGTCCATTTCTCGACGCACCGCGACGACGCAGTGGGCGAGCAGGTCCAGCATCGCGGAACTGAGTTCAGCGGAGCGGGACCTTGCCTCACCGGACCAAGACGGAACGGTGGGCCGGTACCCCGTGACGTTGCTGACGTTCACGCGGGTCCCTTGGATGGTGTTGACGCGGTAGGTGCTGCCGCCGAGGAGGATCACGTCCCCCGTCCGCAGGCTGGCCACGAAGGACGAGGAGAGTTTTCCGAGGATGGAGCCTTCCGCGTTGAACACGAGGTAGGAATTGTCGGGGGCGATGGTGCCGATGTTCGTGTAGAAGATCATGCGGGAATACCCACGCTTCCCGAAGGTGTTCTCTTCCCAGTCGATCCAAATCCTTCGCTCGTCTTCCAACAGGTCGAGCACTTCGATGAAATCGTCGTAGTCGAGGTTGCGGTAACTCCACGCGTTCACGACGACCTCGTAGGCCTCGTCCATGTCCATCTCTTCGTTGATGACGAGGCCGATGAGGAACTGCGCCAGCACGTCAAGGCAGTTCTGCGGGAAGGAGAGCCGGTCCATGTCGCCCTGCTGGATGGCGGCCTGCAGCGCAGACAATTCCATCAGGTCGTCCACGGAGGTTGGGAGGAAGCGAGCACGTGGGATGCCGCCGACGTGGTGGCCGGCACGGCCGATGCGCTGCAGCGCCGTGGCGATGTCCCCTGGTGAGCCGACCTGCACGACGAGGTCAACCGACCCAATGTCGATGCCCATCTCCAGCGAGGACGAGGTCACGACCGCCCGCAAGTGGCCTTTCTTCAGTTTCCGCTCGACGTCGAGTCGGATTTTTTTGTCCATCGAGCCGTGGTGGCCTGCAACGAGGTCCCCAAGGAAGGGGCGAAGGCGCTGGACGAGCGTTTCGGTCATTTTTCTCGTGTTGGCGAAGACCAAGGTCGTCGTGTGCGCGCTGATGAGGTCCGCGATGACCTCCACGTTGGATTCCAGGATTTTGGCGACCGACTGGTCCGCAAACTTCGGATGGGAGAGGAGGATGTCAAGGTCGAGTT
>JALRLN010000027.1 GCA_023254445.1 Candidatus Poseidoniaceae archaeon
CCCTTCATGAGGATGGTGGGTCAAACAGGCTTCGTTGCCTGAAGGAACCGCGCTCACTTCGAACCGGGACGGGGCCAGGGTGAATCGATGACCATGCCCGCTCAATTGTTGCCCATGACCACCGCAGGTCGGGGTGCGGTTCAGGGCCTTGAAGCAGGTGCGGGAGGGCATTTTTGGTTGCCGGGTCGCTCGGATATCCCGACCCGAGAGCGATACCGAGCTGCTCGGACAACGCCTTCACCGAAGCATCACGCGCCGTCTTTGCAAGAATGCTGGCGGCCCCAACGTGCAGGTCATGGTCGTCCATGCCATGCTTCGAGGCAACACCTGCTGGGTCCAAACCACGTGCCCGCAAACCGTTGGCCACACGACGGCCGAAACGAGCCTCGTCCACGTCGCACGCATCCAAAGACAGAAGCGGCGGGTTCGATGATGGCCATACCTCCGAAATGGCCTCAACAAAACCTTCGACTTCGAGGTGGTTGAGCCCGGCTCCCGCGAGAGCGAGGTCGATGCGTGGCGGCGTGAGTTCGACCGTGGTCATGGCCCAGCCACGGTCCTCCCCCATGGTGCGAAGGTTCGTCGCAATCGCTGCTCGACGGAGGGCTGTGAGTCGTTTCGAATCACGCACCCCGATGTCCCGCAAGAGTTCGGCGTCCTCCTCAGGGGCGCAAAACGCGCCAATCACCAAAGGGCCAAGGCATGGACCTCGCCCCGCTTCGTCAACGCCAATGCGCATCGGGTTCACTCCAAATCCAGGTCGTCCAGAAGCGCATCGAGGTCGCTTTTTGGAGCAGGTGGCTGGACCTGTTCAGCAATCGAGTCCAACGTCCGAACCGCTGCGGCCGCGCTGTGAGCGTCGAGGACCGTGGACGCAGCATCGGCCAAGCCTCGGTCGGGAGCGGGTGCCGTGGGGGTCTGTGGTCTCGATCTCGCGGCGAATGCGGCCTGGAAGTCCTCCGGACGAACCGAACGGGACGGGGCGGGTTCAGGGATGCTCGTCGGTCGCTCAAAGGCCGCCATCCAATCCTCGACCCGTTGCGGTTCTGCCGTTGGAAGCGGTTGCAACAGCGCCCGTTCGGCGTTCATGGCATCCCTCTGCCTCATGGCACGTTGCACGACAGCGGCGGCGACAAGCAGCGCCAGCAGCACATGCCACGCCCCTCCGATGAAGGTCAACGCACCATCGGAGATGTCGCTCCATTGGATGCCCTTTGCCTCTGGTTGAGGTTGCCAACGGATGCCGAGGTAACTCGCGTTGGCCTGATGCACAAAGGCTTGTTCCGGCACGTACCGCGACCGCACGCTCAGGTTGACGAAGACGGTGCCGTTGGCTTCGTGGTCGTTCGGGACCTCGAACCAGCCTCGAAGGGAAATGTTGGCCCCGAGGGGGACGTCGTCCAATTCGAAGGTTCGAATGTTCGTTGCTTCCTCATCGAAGATGGCATCCTCTGGAGGAAGCAGCCCCATCGGGGTTCCGTGCGAGGACTTCATGGAAATGACAAGACCATCGACGACGTTCCCGTCGTTCCTCAACGTCGAGGCGATGGAGATGGTGTTGCCCACGCGTTCGTCCACGACATCAACGAAGGTCCACGCGACACGAGGGGCGATGCGCAGGTCAATGGTTGCGCGTGTTTCGGGGACGGTGCCCTCAGGGCCAAGGGCGAGGGACAGTTCTGCGGTCATGAAGGCGAGCGCCTCCGGATGTGCGCGAAGCGTGGCGAGGGTGACCGTCGCCGATTGCCCGGGGGAAAGCGGCACCCGCGCAGTTCCGGGTTCCAAGACCACGATGCCTTCCGCTTGCTCGGCGAGGGTCAACACCACAACGGCCACATCGTCGTAGTTTCCCGTGTTGCGAACGGTTGCGTTCACGATGCATGGGTCGTCCATGACCAAGTCCGGGCAGCGCGGCGTGTGGAGGTCCATCTGAAACCCGCGCTCAAGCACGATGCTTCCGTTGATGTCGACGCTCTGGACATCGTCTCCCATTTGGGCTGTCAGGCGGACGTTGAGCCTCCCGTGGTCGGCCCAAGGTGCAAGGAAACCCACTTCGATGCGCCGCGTTGCTCCAACGTCCAGCATCACGTCAGGAAGGGCGCCGAACAACGCCACAGTCCAGCCCTCATGCAGGAATCGGTCGGTCCCCTCGATGCTGTCGTCCACACCTCCCTCTTCGTTCAGCAGGTTGAGGTGAAGCCCGACGGTTCGTGGAGCGTTCCCGACGTTCGTGACCAGCACCTCCATGCGCCCGTCCGTTCCAGGGGCGACCGTGAGGTTCTCGCCATGTGGAGCGAGGTGGACGCGAAACACATCGTCCATGGCGAGCACGAAGGACCAGGCGTCCCCGCGTCCATCGAAGGACGACGAGGCTGTGATGGTGAACGTGGGGCCCTCGCCAGCAAGCGGCTGACTGTTTTCGACGCTGCCGACATCGATCCACGCACCGATGTACGTGCGCTCGCCCCCGGCGAGCGAGGTGTTGGGATCGTCGACCTGAACCCCGTTCAAGGTCCAGCCCCACGTCCAATCGCTCTCCGTTGACATGGTGAACGTCACGGCTTCGTCAAGGGCCCCCACGTTGGTGAGGTTCACGGCCACGCCGGTGCGCGTTGATTCCTCAACGATGAAGGTCGACGTTCCTTCAGAGCCCATGACCAAAGCGGATGCGGTTCGGACCCAGACGTCGAGCGAACATGAGGCGAGCCCTTCGGCTCCGTCCAAGAGGCTGATGTTGAGCGCATACCTGTCCTGTTCGAGGCCCGTTGCCGCTTGCAGGGGAATCAACCACGTTCGCACGCCGTCCGCCACCTGAGCGGTGACGTTGCCAACCATGAGCGTTGAGGGAGCGTCTGTAGAGACATTGAGGACGGATCCAGCCCCGTCGTTTTGCGTGATCTGAAGCACGGTGCTTCCCTCAGGGAGCAACGCGACATGGTCTGGGCACGCCAGGTCGGTTGACCCTTCGGCCGTGGTGGGCTGGAGGGGGAGCAGCGTCAGCAGAAGCAGGGCGACCATGACCCGTGCCCGCATGCGCTTCCCTCGGTCAGTCCCTCCTTCAACGCGTCGTTGTGACGCTCAAAAAAGCGTGGAGAGGGGTGATGCGAGGTGGGCGCCTTGCGTGCCGACCCGGTTTACCTCCATGCTGACGGGCCAGTGCTCTACGGTTGGCGGCTCATGTGGCTGCTCCCCATGTTCCAGCCAAGGGATCACGTCGGCGACGCGGAGGAGCACCGGCATCCGTTCGTGGATGTGGCGGACGGGCGATGCGGCTTGCTGCGTGAGTACGGCAAAGCCGCCGCTTGAGCCAGCATGAATTCCAGCCATCCAGCACGCCTTTTCCCCCCTTGGGCGAAGGTGGTGTGGATGACGTCCGAGCGGGGACACCAACCACTCGTACCAACCTGTGGCGGGGACGACGACCCTGTGCTGCTGCACCGCGCTCTGGAACATCCCGCGCTCGTGCACCGACTCAACGCGCGCGTTGATTGGTCCTTTTCGCCCGTCCGATCGAGTGCTAAAGCCCCACCTTCTGACCGTGACCTCCGGGCGGTTGTCACGCCATTCCAGGACGGGATGGGGGTCGGTAGGGGCGACGTTCCAGCGCGGAGGGTGGTCCGATTCAACGTGCAGATCGAGGGGCTGCACCAACTCCGTCAGGTTCGAACCCATCGAGAATCGACCGCACATGCGATCACACAGGGTCCGGAAGTGCGGCGTCCAACGCTTCAAGATCAAACTCAGCACCGTTCAGCGGGACGTTGAGGTCAAACGAAAGGGCAACGCGTGGGTCAAGTTCACCAAAGCATCCGATCCACGCGCCTCGAACAAGGACCTTGGCCGCTCGACCGGCAAGCCAAGGTCCATCGCCGTCGGGCAACGGCTGGACTTCGACGTCCTCGTCCTTCGCACCGAGTGCCTGCAGTAGAGCTTGCACCCGACCACGCGCTGCTGCGAACCCCCCTGCGGCCTCGGCCACAAGCATGCCCAACCGTTGGTGGTTTGCATGGTCGCGGACCACCGTGCCCAATTCGAAGACACCTTGCGGCAGGTCATGGTGTCGGTTGGCCGCGAGCAACCGGAGCAACCCAGGGAGGAGATGCTGCCGAAGGATGGTGTGGTCGACCGTGATTGGGTTCGTGATCCGCGTCACAGCGTGGCTGGGCGCCCAACGCGTGTGCTCGAATTGGTCCGCATCGTTTGAGAGCGTGAGGGATTGGACTTCGGTCAACCCAAGCCCGGTCGCCATGGCCCGCAGTCGCCTGCGAACATGGGCATCTGGACGAGGCGTGCCGTGTGCAGGTGCACGTGGCGATGCTTCGCCGAGGTCTTCGTACCCGTGACCAATAGCAAGGTCTTCGACCACGTCAACTTCGTGCAGAAGATCCGTCCTCCATCGTGGCATCGCGATGGTCCACGCAAGGTCGGTTTCTTCGACAACGTCGCCCCCCATGCGTCGGATGGCGTGACGTACGTCTTCCGTGCTGAAGGTGCGACCAAGCAACATCTCCACACGCGCTTTCGTGAGGCGGTGGTGCTCAGGTGCCGTTCGGGGATGGAGTCCATGTGCAGCGCCCCCGTTCACCTGCACGGCTTCGATGGTTCCTCCCATCGCGCAGAGCTGGAGGCAGACGAGTTGGAGGCTTGCTTCGCATGCCACCATGTCCCATCCGGTCACGTCAACCAACATCGAGGTCGTTGAGGGGGTGACGGTTGTTTGCACACCGTTGATGATGGGCGGGAACGAAATGACCGCATCATCAGCATCCAACAACAAGGGGACATGCTCCATCCCCTCCAGGAGGTGAGCGTAGTCCCGTCCCTTTGGGTGACTGTTCAGGATTTCGTCAATCGTCATCTCGGTCGTTGACGCAAGGGGGACAAACGCATGGCTCCTTGAGGCTGCGATGGCTCGGAACGGCGGTCGAATCGTGTCGAGGTCATGCACGCCGATGGAGGCGCGACGGCGGCCGCGTCCGACGGCGAAATGCAATTTCTCCTGATGGTCCATCAGCCTGCGAATGCTCGCATCCCGCTCCGCTTCGGTGGAACCGAGGTTGACCCCTCGAACGATCGCGCAGACGACGAAGGGTCGAATGGAGTCCAAGTTCGGGTCGACGTCCATGGTGGTCGTCGCGGGTTGTGTTGAGAGGTGGGTCGACATGGCCTCGTGGTGGACAAAGGCACGAATGCCACGGCTGAGGGTTTCAGCGGAAAGCAGGTCGGGGCGATCGGGGAAAATTTCGATGTCCAAGGTTTCGCTGGTGCAGCGATCGATGTCGGTCCCCAGCAATGGGAGCAAGGATTCAATCTCTTCGATGTTGTGCACGTGACCTCCACGTTCCACGAGGGAACGGAGGACGGCTTGGTCCACGCTGATCGTCGGCATGGCATCACCGTGTCCATTCGGGGAGCGGGCGGTCGAATCCAGCCATCCGTAATCCGCTCATCAGCGCGACATCATGGGTGCTTGCGCGAAGGTTGGAGCGGCTCAAGGCGTCGATGGAGTGCGATCCAACGTGACGAAGGGCATCGGCCAGCCCCTGTTCGATGGACGTGAGGATGCCCGCCAGCGCAGCGGGTGTTTCCTCGGCCGGCGTGAACGTCACGAGTCCAACACCCGCTGCTGAGAGGACCGCGATGTCGAGACCGGTTGGCACCCAATCCAAAGCGCCTCCAGCAATCGTGGTGTCTTCGTTGAGGGTGCCGTTCGCTGAGCGACCGGACATGGGCAGCATGGCCGCGACGGGAAGGTCTGGGCGGGCGCCGAGGTTCGCAAAGGCCGCAGCCAATCCGTACTCTGCAGCCCACGCGTGCAGGCCATTGACGCGTCCAATATCGCCTTGGACGCACACCACCAGCTCGTCGCTGGCAAGGCTGAACAGGAGCACAAGGAGGGCTTCGAAGGCCTCAACGTCCATGGGGGGAAGGTCGTCGAGGTCGATGACAACACCCGCGGCTTCGCTGCACTCCGGCCAAGCGTCGAGGCTCTGCGCACAGATTCGAAGCAGGTCGATGGGTCGGGGTGCGGCATCAACGATGGCGGGTTGATGCGCAAGGACGTCGGCCACGGCGTCGCTGGACCTTTTGGCCTTCATCCGTTCACCGCTGCTCACACGCGGCAGCACGGGGAGGGGAAGGGCCAGTGGTCGATGGCCCAGAAGCACGCTGCAGTCGACCTTCGTGCTGCTGAGGAGGCGGTCGTTCGTCGTGGGGAGGAGGTGAAGGTGTTCGAGCGCATGCTGACGTGGTGCTGCTTCGATGTCATGGGTGGTGAATTCTCCTTTCGGAACGAGGCAAACGGCGTCAGCGTGCACCTGCCAAGACGGGTCTTCGATGCTGGAATTGACCTCAGCGAGTTCCTCGGAGGTGAGTGGTCGCAGGTGTACACCTTCAGCGGGCGCTTGGCAACGACCGTCCACGACGATCATCCCTCCGGTCATGCCGCTACCGGGGTCCATCCCGACGTCACCATGGACCACGATCAGGCCTCCTGCCATGCCGTTTCCAACGCGGGCCCCAACCTTGCCTCGTGCAAGAAGCAAGCCCCCATGCATCGCTGCCCCGAGGTCATCGTTCGCGCCTTCGTGGAGCACGAGGACGCCGTCGGTCATGCGCCAACCAGCGAAATGGCTGGCCCGTCCTTCGCAGACGACCTTTCCTCCGCTTAGTGCTGCTGCGAAAAACGTCCCCGCATCACCACGATGGTCGAACGAGCCCGCACAGCGCATCGCGACCCACGAGCCAAGGCGCCCAAGCGCTCGGACCCTGGCGCCGCTTGGCAGGAAGGGGCAAAGGCCAGATTCTCCGTTTTTCGGGACTTCTGTGCCGTCCGCGGTCCACCCAATCCTGAGCACGGCGTTGCGTTCGATGGCCGTGTTCAGGGCCTCGCCGAGTTGGCGGTTGATACCGATGCCACTCGCCATGAGCGGGCGGTGTTGGCCGGCCATGGCAAGGGCTTCCGCGCCCGCCACATAGCCTCATCGCCGGTTTTCCTGGCTCCATCGTTCAGTTCATAGGCCCACGAGCAGACGTGGGAAACGAGGCAAATGACGGTCAAGGTCGCCATCAACGGATACGGAACCATCGGAAAGCGTGTAGCGGACGCCGTTGCAGCCCAAGACGACATGGAAGTCATCGGCGTGACGAAAACGCGTCCGTCGTTCGG
Organism: Candidatus Poseidoniaceae archaeon; assembly: GCA_023254445.1. Taxonomy (GTDB): domain Archaea; phylum Thermoplasmatota; class Poseidoniia; order Poseidoniales; family Poseidoniaceae; genus MGIIa-L3. Next base: position 7,169 of record JALRLN010000027.1, read on the forward strand.
CTGTGACCTCGCCGTCCGGAAGGGCTACCCGCTCTACTGCACCTACGACGACCCGGAACGCATCAGCGCCTTCGCTGATGCAGGGTATGCCTGCGGCGGGGGCATTTCCGACCTGTTGGCGGTGGCTGATGTCGTGGTGGATTGCTCGCCGGGCAAGGTTGGCGCATCGAACATGGAACGCTACAAGGCTGCAGGCGTGAAGTGGATCTTCCAAGGTGGAGAAAAACACGCCACGACAGGACGCTCCTACACCTCCTGCGCGAACCACGCCGACAACCTTGGCGCGGAGGGCACCCGCGTGGTGTCGTGCAACACGACAGGCTTGTCGAGGACCCTTGTGCCGTTGCTTGAGGCCTGCGGGTCCATTTCGGTCGAATGCACAATGATTCGACGTGCTGCGGACCCAGGTGATTCCAAGAAGGGGCCCATCAATGCAATCACGCCCGTGCTGAAGGTCCCCAGCCATCACGGGCCCGATGTCATGACCGTCCGACCGGACATCGACATCACCTCGATGGCCGTGGCGGTCCCAACCACCATCATGCACATGCACGCCATCGTCGTGACCCTTCCCGACGGCCATGGGATGACCACGTCGTCCGTCTTGGACCTCTGGCGGCAACAGCCGCGGGTTGTCCTGATGCACGGGGGGGACACGGGGATCACCAGCACCGCTGAGGTCATGGAATTCGCCCGTGACATCGGTCGCACGTGGGGTGATTTGCACGAGATTTTTGTCTGGGAAGACGGCGTCAAGGTGGAAGGCAACAAAGTGTGGTACTTCCAAGCCATCCACCAAGAGTCGGACGTTGTTCCGGAAAACGTCGACGCGATTCGAGCGTTGATGGGCACGGAATCCGATTGGAGGGCAAGCGTGGCCCGCACCGACGCGGCAATTGCTGTTTTCAACGGCCTTGCGTGATGCCGTCGCCCACCACGGGGTGGGCTTGAAAAGCCGCCGAGGGCCGCCACGGGCCATGATGCGAGGTGCTCTGGCTGCTCTCCTCGTGGCCTTGATGCTGACCCCGACCCTCGTGGTTCACGGCGTGGCCGCTCAACCCTCCGAACAGGATGCACCGAAGGAAGCCGGCACCCTCGTCGCGTTGACCGGAACTTCGTTTCGTTCAACGCCGCACGATGCATCGACCACACTGAGCATCGGCACCTTCCACGGCGACCCGCTGTTGATTGAGACGCAGGCGTGGGTCCCCCGCGACGGAGAACCCCTCGTGGTGCAGTTCAACCACGTGGATGGAGCACGCCAAGAGGCAGCCATCGAGGCGCAGGCTGGTGTGCTGTTGCATCGGGTCAGCGCCTCCGTGTTGCTCGTCCGAGGTGAAGGGGTGCTCGAGGTGGACGGCCTGCGCTGGGCCGGTCCGCTGGCGCCTGCATGGCGCGTTCATCCCTCGCTCATGGAGGGTCGTGCGAGCGGGTTGTCCGTCGTACCCGCCGACGATCTTGGTGCGAACGGCTTGGCCGCACTTGCGCTCGATGCCGTTCAGGCAGGAGCCACCGTGTCGTGGTGTGGAATCGGTTCCTGCATGTTTGACACGCAAGGGATGAGCGTGGAGGCCTTCGCTCGTTTTGCGAGCGTTCTCTCCTCGGACGATCGAATCCTGTGGGTTGAGCCCTCCTACACGATGCAGGTGCACAACACCGTGGCTGCAGGGTACGCCGGCGTGGCCGCCATGAGGCTGAACGCGTCCTTCACGTTGGACGGCTCTGGAGAAACCGTCGCCATCTTTGACACGGGACTGGACATTGACCATCCCGACCTTGGTTCCCCATCCCGCGTCGCGTCCGTTCGGACCACGTTCGGGCTTGATCCCTCTCCGGCCGACGCCAACGAAGGGCACGGCACGCACGTAGCGTTGACGGTGCTTGGCGACGGTTCAGGGGACGGGACGGTCGAAGGCGTGGCCCCGGCGGCCTCCCTCGTCATGTACCCGCTCGAGCACGACCCGACGGGTGTGTTTGGTCGACAGGGCTCGCTGTATGAGATGTTGAGCGATGCCGACCAAGCCACGGCCAGGATCGCCATCAACGCATGGGGCTTGAACGGGGGCCACGGCGACTATACGTCGGACAGCCGGTCTGTGGACCAATACGTCGACACGTGGGAGGTCTTGCTTCCCATCTTCTCCGCGGGTGATGCTGGTTCGACAGGCGTGACGCCTCCTTCGACCGCAAAGAACGGCCTGTCCATTGCCGCTTCAAACGGAAGCAGCCTCGAGCCATGGAACGATTCAGGTCAAGGACCCACCAACGACGGTCGAATCAAGCCAGACCTCATGGCACCTGGCATCGGCATCTGCTCGGGTCGTGCCGAAGAAGCCCGCTTCCCTGCCGGTGCGGATTGCGCCACCGGGACCCACGGCAGCGGTGACGCGCTCTACATGACCTTGGGTGGCACATCGCAGGCGACGGCCGTGGCCGGAGGTTCGGCCGCCTTGGTTCGGGAATGGGTCCGCGAGCAAGGAGGAATCGCTGCCCCTTCGGCTGCCTTGGTGAAGGCGATGCTGATCAACGGCGCCAGAGACATCGGCACGCCTGACATTCCAAACGGCGTGGAGGGCTGGGGGCACATCGACCTCGAACGCACCTTGCTCCCGGTGTCGGGCAGCACCTCCCTGACCACCTTCGTGGACGACGGCCCATCGTTGCGTTCTGGCAACGGACTTGTGTACGCGTTCGATTTGGATCCCGCAGCCGGAATCGACATCACGCTCGCTTGGTCCGATGCCCCCGGAAGCGCCAGCAGCGGTGCAGTAGCAAGCCGACTGGTCAACGACCTCGACCTGGTGCTGGTGGCCCCGGACGGGACCCGATGGCTCGGCAACGACTTCGTTGCTGGCGCCTCAACCACCGGGGGTGCCGCGGATGACGTGAACAATGTGGAGCGAATCCGCGTCCCTGCGGGTGTGCTCTCAGGGGCAGGGCAGTGGACGGTCGAGGTCCACCACCGTGGCGGCGGCTCACAGCCGTTCGCGCTTGTCGTGGTGGCCGATGCGACGTCCACGCCCACCGCCGACCTCATCGGGGTCGACAACAGCATCCTCCTGTCCACATCGAACCCGCTCAAGGACGACGTTGTTTCCATCACCATCGCTTGGATGAACCAAGGAACGGCGGATGCTCCTGCCCAAACGGTCCGCTTGACGGACACGACGGTCGGACAGGTGCTGTACGAAGGTATGCGGGACCCGCTCGCGTCGGGACGCATCGACAGCCACATCCTCATCCACCAATTCTCAACGACGGGCACGCACTCGCTTGAACTCTCCCTGGATGTGGACGACGACGTCCAGGAACTCAACGACGGCACTTCAGGACAAGACAACAACGTGCACGTGCTTGACGTGGAGGTGAGCGCGTTGGGCCTTCGGGTCATTCCCTTCGCCGACGACGGAAGCATTCCAACAAGCGGGGTCGACGTGGCGGAGGCTGCGGTGCACCACATGGACGTTCGGAACAGCACGTCGGCCACCATCCCCCTCCGCGTGCAGCACGAGGGGACGGGCAACCAAAGCGTGCGATTGGAGGTCACACAGGTGCAGGAAATCGACGCTTCGCTGCCGGGCGTCCTGCTCTCTCCACAAGACGCATGGTCACGCGGATTCGATGTAAGCGTCCCGTTCCTTCTGGCCGAGCAAGGGCAACCAGGTGACCACCTCGATCTGAATTTGTCCTTGACCGACCTCAGCGCGAGCATCGGAGAGGAGGATCAGGACCGGTTCGCAGCCTCAGGAACATTTGTTGTTGACGTCAGGGCGAGTTACGCCAACCAACCATTTGTGTCCCACACGCAACGCATCACGCTCGTCGTTGGGCGTGTTGATGACGTGCTTGTGGGCATTTCAGGCACGTTGATGTCGGACGGAAGCCCGCTTGCAGCAGTTCCCGGAGGGTCGGCCTCCTTTTCCATCGCCGTGATGAACACGGGGAACGCTCCGGCGAGTTACAACCTCGCCTGCGAAGCCGACCTTGACGGCTGGCAGGTGGGCCTTGATGGGACCGACGCCTCCACCTTGGATTTTGAGCCTCTGGGCATCTTGGAAGACCTCCCAATGCCGGTTTCCGTCACCGTCCCTCCAATCGTTGACGGGTACCCCGATCCAAGCATTCAGGCGGAGGTCACCTGCACCGTCACATCCGCAACCGACCTCGGTTTCAACCACGTTGAGGTCGTACCCGTCGGGGTGCTCGCAGCGCCGTCCTACCGTGTGGACGTGTACGAATCCGGTGAAGCCCTTGGTCCAGCACCCGTGACCGCACCTCCTGTGGTCAACGTGGACAGCGGTGAGTACGTGAACATCAGCGCCCGGGTCGCCAACACGGGGAACGTACCGGTGACGTTGACGATGAAGATGCAGCCCAGCAGCGATCGCTGGGCGTGGGACGCCAACCACGACGGTACCCCCCTGCTTGGCGCGGCAGCATCGTCGATTCAATTCGAACTCCTCCCCGGGGAGGCGACGGAGGTCGTCTACCGCATCGTGGTCTCGCCAACAGCGGTCGAGGGCGATGCCAACACCTACACCTTGCGAACAGAACGGTCGGCCCAGGTCTTCATATCGAACACAACGCGCTTGGTGGTCGCCGACGAGTTGGCCTTCGACCTCAGTGCGCCCGAGGACGCAATGGTCGGCATCACCGGTGAATTCGCTTTCATTGAAGTCACCATCGAGAACACTGGAAATACAGTGCTCCTGCTGAATTGGACAACGGGACTGCTCCCAGATGGATGGTCGATCGGCTTCTCCAACCCACCGGAGGCCATCGAACCTCGGGGCGTCAAGGTGGCTCGCCTGGGCCTGATCCCGCCTGCAGGGGCTCCTTCGACCGAAGCAGCCGTTGAGGTCCTTGTGGACGTAAGCGCCCGAAGCGGCGACCGATGGCTCAACCAAACGATCCGCTTTGACGTCGGTGTCTTGCCGTCGATGCATGCCCTCATTGAAACCGGCATTGATGGGGCCTTGCTCGACCTTGCTCGGGGTGAGGCACACGTGCTGGACATGCAGGTGACCAACGTCGGCAACCTTGCGTTGCAAGGCACCTGCGAGGGTGCTGTGCTCGACAACTCGGGTGAGGTGCTTGCCGGATGGACCGTGGAGTGCACGGAAGCGTACGACGGTACGGGTGTTCCGGTCGGCGCCTCGAGCACGGTTCAGGTGTCGCTCACGCCCAACGATGAGGCTGCATCCGTCCGCTCCACGCTGGTGATCAACCTTGTCGATGATGGAGGCAACATCGTCGGCTCGGCAACGCTCACCGTCTCTGCCGCCCCTCTGGATGCCGCGGGTGGATTGTTCAACGTCTTGCCTGCATGGGCCTCAGCCGTCGTCGTCCTCGTCTTGGTCGTCGTTGGGGTGGTCGGCGCTCGGCGCCTCAAATCCTCGGGTGCTGTCGTGGATGCGGGAGAGGAACTGCTCGCTCCCGGAGCACACGCCGGAGCCGATGAGGACGGGATGCGTCGCGCGGAAGTGATGCATACCGGTTCCGACAACGACCTTACCTCTGGCGCGGTCTCCGAGGAAGAGCTCCGGGCCGCCTTGGCGCAATCCATCGAGCCGCTTGGCGCCCCGGTTGCTGCTCCACCTTCAGGCCGCCCGCCGATGCAAGCGCCGCCTTCAGGGCTGCCGCCGCTCGGTCGTCCGCCTGCTGGTCTCCCCCCCGCTGGCATGCCACCGCTCCCCGCGCCGCCGTCCGAAAAACAGGTGCCCACCCTTCCTGCCGTCAATGGCCCACCCTTGCCGCTTGGCGGGCTCCCCGCTGGCTGGACCATGGAGCAATGGGAGCACTACGGGCAGCAGTGGTTGGACCGGCAGGGGTAAGCCCTTCCGCGACGTTCAAGGCACGGCGCTGCACCGACCGCTCATGGGCAGCATCATCCTCTTCGGACCTCCAGGGGCTGGGAAAGGCACGCAAGCGCAGCGTATTGTGGCGCACACCGGTCAACCTCAGGTGTCCACCGGCGACATGCTCCGAGCGGCCCTCGCCGCGGGTACGGAGGTCGGTATGGAAGCGAAGTCCTACATGGAGGCTGGAGCCCTCGTGCCCGACGAGGTCATCCTTCGCTTGATCGTCGAACGCTTGCAGGAACCCGACGCAGCATCCGGCGTCATGTTCGATGGTTTCCCTCGCACCGTCCCGCAGGCCGAATCCCTGGACGCCATCGCTGATATTCGAGCGGTCATCTCCATCGAAGTTCCCGACGACGAGATCGTCGAGCGCATCACGGGCCGGTTCACCTGCAAGGGGTGCGGCACGGTCTACCACGACGTGCATCTTCCCTTGCCTCTGGCGGGGTGCGCGTGTGGATCCTTCGAGGAGCAGCGTCGCGCAGACGACAACGAGGGC
>JALRLN010000280.1 GCA_023254445.1 Candidatus Poseidoniaceae archaeon
CGTGCGTCTCTGGGAAGGACTCGATGAAGAACGATTACGGCAGTGGCTCGGAGAAGATCTCCATCCCACCAACGATGCTCTTCTCGCTCTTTGGGGACCACCCCGACGTGCGCATGACGGCCACGTCCGACCTCAAGCGGGAAGGGGAGCGGCTCTACCTCCTCGGCCGCACGCGGCAGGAACTCGGTGCTTCCGAAGTCGCCTGCATGCTGACCGAATCGGGCGAAGCCCAGGGCATCGGCGGTGCCGTTCCCGCCGTGGACAACCCCGAGGCGCAGCGCGAGGCCTACGTGGCCTTGTCGAGGCTGATTCAATCCGGCCGCGTCCGCACCGCGCACGACTGTTCCGACGGCGGCCTTGGCGTCGCCCTCGCCGAGATGTGCATTGGCGGTCGACGCGGAGCGATGGTGGACCTCGACGGGCTGGGCCTCGACGGGGCCGACACCTTTGCGCAGCTCTGGGGCGAGTCCCACGGGCGCATTGTGATCGGTGTGGAAGCGCAGCACGAGGCCGAGGTCTGCGATGCCCTTGAGCAGCACGGCTTGACCCTCATCGGCCTGGTCGTCGGCAACGGCCGGCTCACCGTCGAGGACGGTTTTGACCTCCTCATCGACACCCCCGTCGACGACCTTGTGGCGGCGTGGAAGGGCACCTTGGCCCTGCCCGTTGGGGGTGCTGCCTGATGCCCGCCTCCGACGTCCGCGTGGCCGTACTGCACGGCTTCGGCATCAACTGCGACCACGAGACGGCCGCGGTCTTCCGCCTTGTCGGCGCCGAGGCCGAACGCCTGCACGTCAACCGCCTCATCGCCGAGCCCACCCTGCTCGACGGCTTCGACATCCTCGCCATCCCTGGCGGCTTCTCCTTTGGCGACCACCTCGGCAGCGGTCGTTTGCTCGGCAACCGGCTTCGCTTCGCCCTTCGGGAACCGCTGCGCGACTTCGTGGCCCGCGGCGGACCCGTCATCGGCATCTGCAACGGTTTCCAGGTCCTCGTCAAGACCGGGTTGCTTCCTGGGCCCGTGGACAACGAAGATGCTACGCCGGACTTCGAACAACGCGCCTCGCTGACGCTGAACGAAAGCGGACGCTACGAAGACCGCTGGGTGACGCTGGAGTTTGACGTGGAAAGCCCGTGCGTGTGGACGCGCGGC
>JALRLN010000281.1 GCA_023254445.1 Candidatus Poseidoniaceae archaeon
CTGATGCATCCAGAGCATCGCCAGGACGCTCGTCAAGGGGATCGAGGCCAACAGGGCCGCTGCGGGGACGTCCCGCTTCGACACCTCCGCGACCAGCACGACCACGACGGCGGTGATGCCGACCTTGATGCCGGACTGCAGGAGGCTCACGTGGCTCACTCCACGGTGAGGATCTCGGGTCCACCCGAGGTGACCGCCACGGTGTGCTCGAACTGCCCAATCATCCCGTCGTCAGCACACGCCAACACGTGGTAGGTTTCGAGGAAGCGGATGCTGACCAACTTGCGCACGAGGGCGTTCCACTTCGACTGCCGGCTGACCTCGTCCGCCTCGGGGAAGGGCTTCTCCAGCATGGGGAAGGCCCAGCGCTCGGCGAAGGGCAGCGTCTCGTAGCGCTCTTCCATGTTCCTCGCCATCTGCGCCCCCAGGGGCTTCAGTTGGCCCTTCGCGCGGGCCTTGCGGGAGGTCGTGGCCCCCGTCACGCGGTAGATGTTGGAGGAATTCGACGCGCCGATGTCCTTCACGAGCCCTTGGCTGCCGGTGGTGTTGAACGGCTCGACGGCGTAGACCGCGTCTTCCTGGACGACGCCCTTGAAGCCGCGGTGGTCGGGGCCGCACGCGTAGGAGGGCACCGACACGCCAGCGTGCAGCACCCACGGCTTCAGCTGGTGTCCGCAGAGGTTGCGGATGGGGGTGAACCCGGCGTCGATCGTCGGCTGCTCGGCCGCTGCACCCACTTCGTGCCATGGCGTTCCGGGGTGCAGCATTTCGATGGCCGCGTCGCGGGACTCGCGTGCCGCCTTGATCTGCTCGGTGTGGTTGCCGGCGTTGCCGACCTCAAAGGTGAGGGCGTTGTCGCCAATGTGCCCTTTGATGTGAACGCCAAAATCGATCTTCACGAGGTCTCCGTTCTGAAGCACCATGTCGCCCTCCCATCCTTCAGGTGGCGCCACGGTATGGTCGGTGGTGAAGTGCGCAGCAATGTTGTTGACGGCGATGGTGGCGGGGAAGGCAGGCTTGCCGCCGTGGCGGTGAATGAAGCGCTCCGCGGACTCCAAGATCTCGTGCCACGCCTTGCCCGGCGTGAGCTCCTCGCGCATCGCTTCCAGCGTGCGACGCGCCACGTGACCGGCATCTCGCCAGTACTTCA
>JALRLN010000282.1 GCA_023254445.1 Candidatus Poseidoniaceae archaeon
CCGGATGTGGCGCCTGTCACCCAAATCACTTTGTCATTGAGTTCTTGTAACATACGGACTCCTTTTGCTTGGATCATTGATGCTCATGAGCGTAACGTCAAGGGGCGCCTGTTCACGAGGGCAAAAAGCATGTCCGCCTGCAGCGCGGCGATCCAATGGCGTGATCTGATGCCACCCATTACGTTTGAAGCGTTGCTGCAGGCGCCTTATCGGACCCCCGATGCCGTGACGAATCCGTTTGATGGATTAACCCCCGACTGGATTTGGTGGGCTAAAACCGCGCCGATTTCAAAGGGATCGAACAAGCGCGCGTCCGCCAATCGAAATGCGATTGCAATCGACGTCCGATCCGAAGAGCAGACGGTGTCTCAGCAAGATTCGAGAGATGAGGTCGAAGAAGTTCTGGTTTGCGTCATTCATGGTGGGTGTTGGTCCGCTGAATTTGATCGTGTGCATCTGAGGCCTTTGTGTACCTTCTTTGCGGAGCAAGGCCTGTCGTCTGTCTTGCCCGAATATCGTCGCTGCGGAGAGCCGGGCGCGGGTTGGCCGGGGACCTTCGCCGATATCGTGAGTGCGGTCGCACGTGCGAAAGCGCTGGCTATGAAACGAGGGGCGCGGCTGGTTGTGTTTGGTCATTCGGCTGGGGGGCACCTCGCGCTTTGGTTGAACGCCCGCGGGTTGGGCTGCAGCGCTGATCGATTGGGCGATCGAGAGACCTTTGAGTTTGATGCTGTGGTTGCCTTAGCGCCGATTACTGACCTCGAGCGTTACGGACAAGGTTCGGGGTCGTGCCAGGTGATGGTCGAAGCGCTGATCACTTCAGGTGAGGTCGTCAATCCGCGCGACATCTCGCCGCGTTTCGGTGAGGCATGGTCGAAAGAGACCGTGATCGCCGCGGCTCTCGATTCCATTGTGCCCGCGGACCAAACCCAAGACTACGCAAGTGAACGAAAGGGCGAGTGTATTGTCTTGGAAGGCATTGGCCATTTTGATGCCTTACTTCCGGGTCATCCGGCTTGTGAAGCGCTGGCACAAATCCTCTCAGATTCGGTCTCAAGGGGCCGGCAGCCAGTCGGAGCCCGCCTGTGAACTTAAGGACGACCGACTTTGCATTCATGGAGCAGGCCGCGCAACAGGATGCG
>JALRLN010000283.1 GCA_023254445.1 Candidatus Poseidoniaceae archaeon
GGCAATTCAGGTGCCACCGTCAGACCATGGGCTTCGAGGGATCGGGTGATGGCAGATCGCCGAGCAGCGTCAGCTTCGACGATCAGGATGCGGGACGTAGGCTCCTTTCGCAGTGTTCGAAGCGCAAGGTCAACGGCGGCCATCGCCCCATGGGAGCGACGCTGAAGGACGACACGGTGCACGCGTTCGACGTGCGCGTCGAGCACGTCCCACGAGGTTCCTGACACGTCTGCTGCTGCGCCGTCGGGGAGCCATGCTGGCCATCCTTCAACGCCGCAAGGAGCAACATCGTCAACCCACCCTCCACCAAAGCCGGTGCGTAGGTTTCCTGGTGTGCGGAGCACGTGCACCGGACGCACGGCGTCCACGGCGCGCAGCAAACGTTGCCACGACCCTTCCATCTGCGGTGGATGAGGGAGCACGAGCACGCCTTGGACCGGTCCAAGTGTGAACGGAACGTCGCTGCCGTGTTCGAGGGCCTCAGCAACCCTGTAGGGCAGCACGGACGGATGCATGCGTCCTGTCGATTCCTCGACCTCACGCACCGCGACCCGAAAGGCGTCCACGCCAGGATCGTCGTCCCACGCCGTGTCGAGGAGGTCTTCTTCGGCCAAGCGAGCATGCAACCGTTCCAAGCGCTCCGTGCGGCCCACGTGCCACGCAGAATGCAGCAGCGGGAAGGCCCCCTCGCTTGCCAAGCGGCGGCATGCGAGGTCCAGCCTCAGCGTTAAGAGGGGGCGGTCGCGCTCAATCTCGGGGAGGCCGAGGTCCTGACGGAGCAAGCGTGCCAAACGAGGGAGGGTCACGATTCGGGTGGTGTCGGCCGTGGCGTCCCTCGCCGCGAGCGCCCGAAGGTGCTGCTGACGTTGCCGTTCGGTGGCGCACACCACAAGGACAGTGCTGGACGCCATCGCGCCCTCAACCCATGTGGGGAGCAGCCCGTGTTCCACGATGGACACGGTGCTCATACCGAGGTCGTCGGTGGTCACGCTACTTGAAGGCGCGGTTCGGGGAGCGGTCTTCGCCCCTCATGTCAAAAACATAACACTTTCATGTTTCGCGCGCTGGCGCTTCCCGGAAATCGATGCCGTCGGCCCTCGATTTCTCAGTAACCCTTTTAGACCCCGTCGCTGA
>JALRLN010000284.1 GCA_023254445.1 Candidatus Poseidoniaceae archaeon
GGGGCGCAGCCCAAACGGCCGTGAGGTGCACCTGTCCACGTGCTGGCATCCGAGCCCTGCGTCACCGCTGGCCAACAAGAACGGTGGAGCGGATTGGCGGGCCAACGTGACCTCGGTCCTCCGCACGGCTTCGCAGATGAATTGAAACCACATTTCCCCCTTGGGCCGTCCATGACGACCCTCCAACGTGCATGGGAGCCCCAACCCAACGACCGCTCGTGGGACGAGCCGGCCGGCGACGACCCCCGAACCCTCTACCAGATGGTGCAAACCAGCGTCGCCCGCTTCGGTGACCAACCGCTGTTTGGGACCATCCCCGCCGAGGGCATGGCGCGCGTTCACCTCACCTACAGCGAATTTGCCGGCCTTGCCGACGCTGTCGCGACCGTCTTGACCGACCGAGGCGTGGAAATGGGTGAGCGCATTGCGCTCATCCTCGACAACTCCGTGGAGTGGGCCGCGACCGCAGCCGGTGCCAACGCCATCGGTGCGGCCTACACGGCGATGTACACCCACCAGCACGGTGAGGAGTGGTCCTACATCCTCAGCGACGCGACCCCCAGCATGGTGATGGTGGCGAACACCACGGTGCTCGACAAACTCATCGGCGCCATGCCCGATGACGCCTCGGCATGGCCCGCTCGCGGCGTGGTGCTCATGGGCGAAGAGCCAGCCAACGAACTTCCGCCCGAAGGCATCTCCGTGACCAACTGGAACGACTTCGTGCAGGAAGGTCGAGCCTCGTCCACGACCTTCGACGTGGCCGACGACCCGTCGGCCTTGGCCACGCTGATCTACACCTCGGGCACCACCGGTCACCCGAAGGGCGTGATGCTGACGAACTGGAACATCCTCTCCAACATCCTCAGCGTCCAGAGCGTCTTCCCGATCTACATCGGCGACAAGTCCGCCTCCTTCCTGCCGTGGGCGCACTCCTTCGGTTCGACGGTGGACCTGTTCTACATGATCCGCAGCGGCGTCCACGTCAACCTCATCTCCGACGTGACCCGCATCGCTGACGAATTGACGGAAATCAAGCCGGCCATCCTGTGTGCGGTTCCTCGCGTGTGGAACCGCTTCTACGACCGCGTGAACGCGCAGTTGGACAGCAGCGCCGTCAAGCGCTTC
>JALRLN010000285.1 GCA_023254445.1 Candidatus Poseidoniaceae archaeon
CGCCCGTGATTTCGATACGATTAAATCCATTCACCTCGCTCAGACCAACCTTGGTTTGAACCAATTCAACTTCTTTCGCGATCACATCAAAGCTTTCGTCAAAGTCGAACGTGTGACGGGGATGAAAATCTGGGGAAGGTTTGAAATAATCCACGCGTTCCCACCCATTCACAACTGTAAACTCGGCACCTTTGGCCGCAAGAATTGGGGTCAGCGATGTGGTTTTTGCAAGTCGTCCTGCGGGGCGGTGTTCGTGCGGGAAATGAAACCGAAATTCGTTCTGATAATCCTCAATCGCTTTTAAAGACGTCAATTCAACATTTGCGTGCCCCGTGAAACGCCGTGGGTCCAAACACCAAGTGTCATAGCACGCCTCACCATGAACGATTTGTTGCGCAAGCAACCAACCATGGCCACCGCCTTCCCCCAGTCCCGCGCGCAAACCAATAATACAAAATGCATTCCGTTTTCCCGGGATCGGCCCGACCAAGGGCGCGCCGTCGATTGTGTAGGTAATCGGACCGTTGACCACGCGTTTGATCCCCACATCCGCCAAAACGGGCATCCGCGCAAAGGCTCCTTCAAGGACATCCATCACGCGTTCCAGATCATCGGGACACAAATCATTTGAAAAACTTGGGCTGATCCCATCCATGCCCCATGGTTTACAATCCTGTTCATAGAACCCAACCAGCAAGCCATTTTTTTCCTGACGGCTGTAATAGTCGGAAATTGGGCAGCGTAACAATGGCATGCGGTGGCCTGCCTGAATAATACCGTCAATGTCCTCAGTCACGAAATACTGATGTTCCATTGAGGCGACGGGATGATGCACACCCATCATTGCGCCAACTTCGTTCACGCGGTACCCACAGGCGTTTACAACGAAATCACAATCGATGTTTCCGTTTGCGGTTTCGACTGTCCATGTATCATCCTTGTGCTGACGCAGCCCCGTCACGGGTGTATTTCTGTACACCTCTGCGCCCGCTTTTCGTGCGTGATAGGCCAATGCCTGACACAATTGCGCGGGGTCAATGTCCCCGTCTTCACCATCCCAAAGACCGCCAAGTAAATTTTCCGTTGAAATTAAGGGATGGCGGCGCGCACATTCTTCGGCG
>JALRLN010000286.1 GCA_023254445.1 Candidatus Poseidoniaceae archaeon
CAACGGCAACATCTACGCGCCGACGATGATGGTGGCCGAGCGGGCGAGCGACCTGATCCTCGGCAACTCCCTCCTACCTCCGGACGAGGCACCCGTGTATCTGCCCGAGGATGTCGATCAATGACCGACCGGGCCGCCGAGTGGGAGCAACTTCGACGCGAGTACCTTCGACCGTCGTCGGAGCGGCCGGTCTCCACGGCCCGCGGTGTACACCATCAAGCGCTGCTCTGCTCCGACGTGGAGCAGACGATCCGCTTCTATCAGGGTCTGCTCGGCTTCCCGTTGACCGATCTCTTCGAGAATCGCGACTACGCCGGTTCGACGCACTTCTTCTTCGATATCGGTAACGGCAACGCCCTCGCGTTCTTCGACATGCCCGGGCTTGACCTCGGTCCCTACCGAGAGGTGCTCGGCGGACATCATCATCTCGCCATCTCGATGGAACCCGAGCAGTGGTCGCGGGCCCGTCAGGCGCTCGACGAGGCCGGAGTCGACTACGCGCACATCGACGGCTCGTCGATCTACTTCACCGGCCCCGACGGCGAACGGCTCGAGTTGATCTCCGATCCACTCGGCGAGATGTACGGACGCGTGGTGCTGTGAGCGACCGGCAGTGGATCGTCACCCTCGACCTCGAGGGTGTGCTCGTGCCCGAGATCTGGATTGCGGTCGCGGAGCGAACCGGGGTGGAGGCTCTGTCGAGGACCACTCGCGACGAGCCCGACTACGACGTGCTCATGCGCGACCGCATCCGCCTGCTCGATGAGCACGGCCTCACCATGTCGGTAATCAGCGAGGTGATCTCGGGACTGACGCCTCTCGAGGGCGCCGCGGACTTCTTGGAGCGCCTTCGCTCAACTCACCAGGTGATCATCCTGAGCGACACCTTCGAGCAGTTCGCTGGACCGTTGATGACCCAACTCGCCTACCCGACGATCATGTGCCACCGACTCATTGTCGAGGACGACCGCGTCACCGATTATCGGCTCCGCCAGGAGGACCAGAAGCGGCGAGCCGTCGAGGCGTTCCGGTCGATCGGCTTCTCCATCGTGGCTGCCGGAGACTCCTACAACGATCTCTCCATGCTCCGCGCGGCCGACCACGGCACGCTCTTCCGGGCC
>JALRLN010000287.1 GCA_023254445.1 Candidatus Poseidoniaceae archaeon
TTGAGCCGGCCGCTGTCCTCGAGGACGGTCAACGACACACCGTACGCCTGTACACGCGCTACGCGGTCGCCCCGGGCGTGGAACAAGCAAGCACCTCCTTGGCCGACCAACCTGCCTACACGCCCGGGTGGAGAACCGTTGCTGCCAGCCTCCCTGGCCCTCGAACGACGTGGATCGAAGCCGGCCAGGCCATCGTCGCAGAGGTGAGTGTGGAGTGGGACGCCGCAGCGATGCGGGCCCGCCTGACCGTCCACAGCATGACGACCGACGGACCTGTCCCAAACCCGGTGACGCTCGGCTGGGACGACGGCGCGGTTCAATGGGGCTACAGCCGCGACATGCGGGTCGCGCTCTCCGGGGTGCTCGACCTCAGCGACCCCACATCGCCGATGTTGCGTCAGGCAGGTGGGCAGCGCGCCGTGCAGATCGCCCCCCTCGACACGTCCCTCGCCCTCGACGACCTGCACGCCAACGTCACGCTCCAATTCGTAGGGCGGCTTCATCAGGTCGAGGGCGAGGACGGCACCTCCCTCACCTTCGTGCTGGACCGGGCCGACGTGGACGACCGCGACGGCGACGGCCTCGCCGATGGGCTCGAGGTGGCCCTCGGGACGGACCCTGACAACGAAGACAGCGATGGAAACGGCTCGACCGACCGTGTCGACCTGGAGGGGGCGTAGGCGTGTTCGAGGTCTACATCGCGACCCTGACGTGGACCCTCGCGGCCCTCGCCATCGGCGTGATGCTCGGCACCCTCACCGGCCTCATCCCCGGCTTTCACGTCAACAACGTGGCCCTCATCTTGCTCGCGCTCTCCCCGGCGTTGCTGGAACTTGGCATCCCGCTCTACGCCGTCGCGGCCATCATCGTCTCCACCGGAACGGTGCACACCTTCCTGAACTACATCCCTTCAGCCCTGATTGGCGCACCCGATGGCGACACGGCCCTCTCCTTGCTGCCCGGCCACCGCATGCTGTTGAGCGGGCATGCCGCCCGCGGGGTCGCGTGGTCGGCGAGGGGCTCGCAACTCGGCTTGCTCCTGTCCCTGCCGCTCATCCTCGTCGCTCGCATCGCGTTTGGACCTGAACTCGGCCT
>JALRLN010000288.1 GCA_023254445.1 Candidatus Poseidoniaceae archaeon
GGTCGGATTGCGTCAGGATGCGAAGTTCGCGGTCCTCGCGGCGGGCGCGGTGGAAGGTGTCGACCTCGTCCGGAGCGCAGTAGAAGTCCTCGGGGTCCGGCACCAGGGCCGTGACGCGGCTGATGCGCCCGTCGTTCTCGAGTTCCTTGAGGGCGACGAGCAGTTCCTCGTAGGAGCGCGTAACATAGAATCGCAGCGTTCCTGCCTTGATGGGCCCAATCCGCGTGATGACGTCGCAGAGCGCGTCCTGAAAGGTCATCGGTTCGTAGACCTCGTGCACCCGGTGGTAGTAGGACAAGCGACGGCGGCGGCCGGGGACGTCCTCGTATTGCTTGGCGACGAGCAACTGCCGCTCAAGGTTGGACAAGCCGTTCTTGACGTCGCGCTGCAGTTGCCGGTGTTCGTCCCCCTTCGGGTACTGCGCGATGATTTCGGTGCGCTGGATGTCGTCGTCCGGCTGGATCCGGTCCAGCAGGTCGGCCTCCATCGAGCCAATGTACGGCTCCGGCTTGAGGCCGAGCAGCATCGGGAGGTTGCGTCGCGTGGTGTAGCCCTGCCTGTTCTGCAGCAAGCGGCCGTTGACGATGTCCGGGTCGAGTTGCAGGTCCTTCCAGTCGTTGTAGCGGAAGTCCTTGATGCGGTAGAGCAATTCCTGCTGCTTCTGGAAGAGCAGGTGGGCTTCGAAGGCGGAGTCCACGTCCGGGTAGACCGTGAACGACTTGTCGAGGATGAGGTTCTGGATGGCCCGGTACTCGACGACCTCGCCTTCGCCTCCGGTCAGGTGGTGTTCGTCCACCTTGAGGATGAACTCCGCATCCGCGGTCTGGGTGAAGAAGCCGATGGTGATGACGTTGCGCGATTCCAGTTGGTGGATGGCGCGTTCGACCATCTGGCGGGGGAAGGGGAGCCGCTCCTCGAGCCCCTCGGCGGTGTGCGGCCCTTCGGAGCCGAGCATGTCAACGAGTTTGACGCGGAGCGCTTCGTGCGGGTCGCCGAGGGCCTTGTCCTCCCATGCGGTTGGTGAGGTGCCGTCAAAGGCGGTCGCGA
>JALRLN010000289.1 GCA_023254445.1 Candidatus Poseidoniaceae archaeon
AACGTTGATGCCCCCCGCGCCCGCCGGAGACCCATGGGCACCGCTCCTTCGTCGGACGGTGCCGCGCCACCCGCGCCGCCTCAAGGCGCAATGACCACCATGCTGCTGATGATGCTGATGATGATGGTGCTCGTCATCAACCCCAACATCCGCACCGCCCTCGGCAACATGGCTGACCCGATCCTTGCACCGGCGTTGCCCGAAGAACGGTTCGTCATCCTCACCCTGCTGATCCTCGGGTGCTCCTCGATGGTCGTGAACACCGTCCTTCGGAACCTGTTCATGGACCCTGTCGCCCAAGCGCACATCGCCCACCGCCAATCTCAGGTCCGCCAGATCATGAACGAGGCACGTCTCTCCCGGGACTCGGCCCTGCAAGACAAGGCCATGACCTTGCAGCAGCAGATGATGCCCGAACAACTTGAGGTGCAGATGGGCGCGATGAAGCCGATGATGTTCACCATGGTGTTCATCATCGCAATTTTTGCCTGGCTCACCACCGCCGTCGAATCGTTCCGCGTGGATTACATTTCTTTGCCGTGGGCGCCGGAATGGAACCTCGAAACCGGGCGCTTCCTCTTCTTCCCGGCATGGATTTGCGCCTACATTTCCCTGAGCGCCCCGCTGGGCCGTGTGGTCGACCGCCACATCAAACTCGTCCGTTACCGTTCTCACCCGCTTGTGATGGCGGGCGAGCAACTCGAGGAGCCCTTGCTCCACCTCATTCAATCCAAGAAGGGCGCTGGTGGCGATTCGGCTGCCGTTCGCCGTCAGCGAAGCCGTGACGGACCTCGCAAGCGTCAAGGCGGATCGAGTTCCAAGGTGCCTTCTGCGCAGGAACCAGAAGCCGTGGTGGCCGAGGCCACGTGCCCCTCGTGCTGGGGGACCGATGTGCGACGCGACGGACCCCGAACCCTTGTCGGCAGCACCTGCCTCCATGAGTGGGTGTGACCATGGTCCGCCTCACGGTCTCTGGACATCCTGGCAGCGGGACGTCAACCTTGGTGGTCGGTTTGACCGAACGTCTTGGGTGGTCTTCCCTGAAC
>JALRLN010000028.1 GCA_023254445.1 Candidatus Poseidoniaceae archaeon
AACAAGATGGGCCGCTACGGCTGCCCGGACCGTGACGTGGACGGCTACGCCGACGTGGACGACGCCTTCCCAGACGACTTCAACCAGTGGGCCGACACCGACGGCGACGGATTCGGTGACAACTACAGTTACGTGCTGGTGACCGTGGACGACCCCGAACATCCGGGTCAGACCCTCGTGCTGCGCGAGGAGATGGGGGACTGGATGATCGACAACCCAAGCCAGTGGTCCGACCGTGACGGCGACGGCTTTGGCGACAACACGACCGGGTTCCAAGGCGACAAATTCCCCTTGCGGGCCACGCAGTGGGCCGATTTCGACGGTGATGGCTTTGGCGACAACACCGTGTTCAACATCACCAACCCCACCTACCAGCCCGACGACTGCCGCAAGGAGTTCGGGACCTCCACCGTCGACCGCTTCGGGTGCGTGGACTACGACGAGGACGGCGTGTCCGACCTGAACGATCCCTGCAAGTACGACCCCTCCATCAGCACCGGGACCATCGGCCAGGTGACGTGCACCATCACGAAGCCGACCGACGACGGTTCGGGCGCAGGTGGTGGCGGCGAAGGCTTGGCCGCGAACGTGGACCTTGTGACCGTCGCGCTCGTCGTGGTGGTTGCGCTCGTTGGGGCCGGCATCGGCCTTGCCATGATTGCCCGGAAGGCGGGTCGAGCAGCGGTGATGCAGGCCCGCGCTGAAGCCAAACTTACGGACGCTTCCTTCCATGAGGAAGAGGAGCGGCGCAAGGAATGGATCCGCTACTACGTCGCGCAAGGCCAACTCGACGAGGCCCGCGCCCTTGGCTGGATGGGCGAAGACGTCGCCACCGCCGCCGAGGCTTCAGTCCCGCAGTGGAAGCAGTACGAGATGGAGCAGCAAGCGGCGCAGCAAGCGGCCATGCCGAGCATGCTGGACCTCGACAAACTCTGAGGCTTCGCTGGTCCTTCAGCAGGCCTGCGGGACCTCCTCGCGTGGGCGGTTCAAACGAGAGCAGGGAACGCCCGAAGGGTGGCTGTGCTCCTTTCAACGACCGTTCATGACAGGGCGTCGTTATGTAGGCGATTTGATTATGAAAGACCTGTGAACGCGGGAGAATCATGCACCGCCGCTCCGCCGTCCTGATGGTCCTCCTGCTTGCGTTCAGCGCTCAGACCGGATTGCTTGCCAACGACCTCTCCTTCGCCCCCGGCGCCAACGCAACGGGCGGGACGGAGGCGACCACCATCACCATCCCCGCAGGTGGCGAGGTGGCCCGCTACCTCGACTTCGGCCCTGAGGTCCTCGAGGCGGGCATGACCGCCGAAGTTGAGGGCCTGTTCGACGACCTTGCCTACATGCCCACGTCGTCCGCCATTGCGGACATGGTCTTCGCGATGGGGAAGGCGTGCCTGTTGACCGTGAATGCGGACATCGTCTGCTTCGAGGTGAGTTACTATGGCTCTGGATCCATGCTTGGTCAGAACTCCTCGTTCGTCAACCATTACGGAACCGGAAGCGCTCCAATCAGCGTGCCTGCTGCCGGAGGCCGCATGTGGACCTCCATCCACGGCAGCCACACGGGTGAATCGGACTTTTTCTGCGCTGTTGACAATGCCAACGCCATCACCTGCTGGGGCCAACTCGGCCAAGATGCGAACGGGATGAACGTGTACTTTGCCGAGGTGATCGACGACGCTCGCGAGCCCGTGGTCCAGTTGGAACTTGGCGCTTCGCATGCCTGCGCGCTCTTCGAAAGCGGCCGCTTGGGCTGCTGGGGCGACGTCACCCAAGCGTCGGGTCACCCCTCCAACGATTACACCTTCAACGGCTCGCTCAACGTCATTGAGCCGCCGGTTGGGACCACGATCACCGACCTGCTCGTGGGTCACGAAGACAGTTGCATGCGCGTGGACAACGGAGAACTGCTGTGCTGGGGGAACAGGCACGGCTCCTTCACGCCCACCAACGAAACGTCGTACGCCACTGCAGGTGTCGATGCGACGCTTCTCTCGATGGTTACCGTACGGGACTCGAATTGGAACAACGGTCAGTGCATGCTGTT
Source organism: Candidatus Poseidoniaceae archaeon (assembly GCA_023254445.1). Taxonomy (GTDB): domain Archaea; phylum Thermoplasmatota; class Poseidoniia; order Poseidoniales; family Poseidoniaceae; genus MGIIa-L3. The sequence continues at coordinate 2,048 of JALRLN010000028.1, forward strand.
CACCAACGGCACCGTGGGCTGCTACGGCATCGCGGGGGATGCCTCCCAACGTGGTAACACCACGATGCCACAGGACCGGCAGGTGATGACGATGGTCGACCTCCCCTCTGGCACGCAGGCGGTGGCCCTTTGGTCGCCCGGTTCGGGCGGCAACGGGTGGGGCGGTCCTGTGTGCGCCGACCTCGACGACGGCACGACCGCCTGCTGGGGCAGCGAATACAACACAACGTCGATGATGTGGACGGCGCAGAGCACGCCCACGGTGCTCACCGACCTGCCCAACGGCACGGTCTCAGTCGGCATGCTCGTCGGCTATTCCTCGGGTGGACCGGCCGTGGCGTTGGACGCACAGGGCCGAGCCTGGCAACAGCCCATGGACTACAACCAGCCTTCGAACCGCTCGGTCGGCCCGATGGGTCCTGATGGCTACAGCGGCTGGTACGGCGTGGACCTTGCAGGCAACATCCTCTCCGGCATGGCCTCCACCCTCGGCACCCACGACCTGACGCTTTGGGTGAACGACTCGACCGGCGGTTCAACCGCCTACGATTTCGTCATCGAAGTCGTGGAACCTTTTGCGGACACCTCGCTGCTCTATGAGTACGAGATCGGCCGGGCCATCGCTCAGGACTTCGACGTCGATGCGTTGTGCAACCCGGCCTACGGCATGTCGTGCCAAGCCTTCTTCTGGCCTGCAGCACCAAACGGCCTGAGCATCCAGATGATGGATTGGAACTTCAATCCGATGATGGGCGGCCAGTGGGTCGAGCCTGAGTTCGACCCGAAGGTGCGCGGCACCGCACTCGGCAACGTGCAGTCCTCGGACTACACCATTGTGGTGCAGCAGTGGGCCAGCGTGTACGGCATGGACAACTCCCCGTGGCAAGACGGTGACTTTTCTGACCTCAACACCCTTGCCCTCAACGTCACCCTGCGGTCGAGCACCGAGTCCTACGGGCGTTTGCCGGTCGCGTCCGGCTTCCCCTTCGAAGCCACCGCCGACTTCCTCCTCCCCTTTATCGCGAGCAGCGAATCCTTCGAACTGGACGGCAGCATCGGTGGCTTCGACCTCAACATCTCCACGGAGGACCGGTCCTTTGAGACCGTCCGTATGGTGCGCGGCGCGGTGTGTGCGGACGGTTCCGAGGGGACCTCGTGCTACGGCAGCGTCAGCAACATGTTCGGCTCCTACCAGTACAATTACCCCATCGTCCGCCCAACGGCGGACGTCAACTACGATTCAATGGCCGCGTCGCCGATCAGCGTGACGTCCACCGTGGACGCCGACCTCGACAGCATTGTGCTGGGCGACGGAAGCGCCTGCTGGATGAACAGCCAGGATCAGGTTGTTTGCGCCGCAAACCAAGGGGCCAGCAACTTGGGCTACCTTGGCGACGAAATGACGCTCAACACCATGGGGTTAGCCCCAACGGCGATGTGGGACGGGGCAATCGCCTCTGTCTTTTCCTATGTGCCGTCGTGGCAACAAGGGCACCTGTGCGCCTCGCTGACCAACCTCACCTTGGTCTGCAACGTTGGCACGAACAACCCGGTGCTCACGGCCGACGCGGGTGAAAGCACGGTGTGGATTGAAAACGCCAACGTGACGGCCTTCGTGTCCATGGGTTATTCCAACGGATTCTGTGTCCTTGCCGGGGAGGGTGACCTCGGTGAAGGCGTTCACTGCGCAGGAGAAAACCTGTACAGCCGTCATTTTGTTGAGCAAGGCGACGACCTCACGTCGGGCGCCTTCCACGCGGTCGAGGCCCCTGTGGACGGCCAAGGTGCTCCGGCCGTGCCCACCTCGGTCTTCCAGTGGTACGGCGCGTGCTCCCAATTCGACAACAACTCCGTTCGATGCTTGGACGCGTGGTTCAACAGCACGAACGCCTCCCGAAATTACGGTGGAGCCGACCTTCCCGCCTTGTTCACGGTCCCGGGCATGGGCGCTGTGGTCTCCGACGGATGGACCGACGGTTCGAGCGGCTGCGTTCTTGACGACCTCGGGCAGGTCTTCTGCGTGGAGATCACCACAAATTGGGACGAAGGGATGTCCGACGGCGTGTCCCACATTCGTGACTTCGGGGTTGAGGTCTACAACCACACGGCTGAAGCGCAGTGGGGCGACGAATGGAAGCGCATGGTGGTCCGCAAGGTGGACTTTGGTGGTCCAGTGGTTGACCTCGCGAATTCGTGGGAGCACATGGCCGCGGTGCTCGATGACGGACGGTTGATGACGATCGGCTCGGTTCCCGACCGGATGGGCATCGGCGAATCCTCGTTCAATTTCGGCGTTGATTACGATCCAAACTGGACCCCGACCAACACAACGCAGGTGAACCCGACCGTGGTTGGCCTGACCATCAGCGGCACCCCGCCCGCCGGCTACGGCGACAGCCCCATCGTTAGCGTCTGGGGCAACGCATCCTACGGCGAGCAGGCAGAGCCCCAGACCGGGTTCACGTGGAACGGCGAAGCCGCGAACGTCTACCCCTTCGTGCTCGACTACGTGCACGCGGTCGAGTTCGAGCACGGCTACCTTGAGGTGCTGACCAGCGCGAACGTCTCCATCCCGGTCGACGTGTACTGCGACTGGTGCACGGACTTCGCCTTCAGCCCGGCGCTGCCGGGCGACTGGACCTTCGACGCGGACAGCGGGAGGATCACCGGCACCCCCGGCACCGCTGGCGCGGCCGTGACCTACACCGTGACGGCCTCGGCCGCGAACGGCTCGGACACCACCGAGGTGACCATCCGCGTGGTGGACGCCTACACCGAGCCCTCCTTGGGCGGCATGGACCTGGTGTCCACGAGCGAGAGCAACCCTCAGCAGTTCCTCGTCAACGTGGCCCTGACCGACATCATGCTCGTGGACGACGAGGACGTGACGTCGGAATGGACGATCACCCCCGACCTCCCCATCGGCATGCACCTCGACAAGGACACGGGGCGCATCTTTGGCACCCCCGCACTGCTCGACGACGCGCCGGTGGCCTACGTCATCAACGCCAGCAGCCCGATGGGCACCTCCACTGAGGTGACCGTGTGGATGCAGGTCGTGAGCGAACTTACCGTGCCGCTGGACACCGACGGCGACGGCACCCCGGACAGCGAGGACGACGACGACGACAACGACGGCGTGGTCGACAGCGAGGACGCCTTCCCGCTCGACGCGAGTGAATCGGCCGACCTTGACGGCGACGGCATCGGCAACAACGCCGACGACGACGCCGACGGCGACGGCGTGCCCGCCAGCGAGGACCAGAACGACCTCGACGCGAGCGTGGGCGCCGCGACCGCTGACGACATGGACGGCGACGGCATCCCCGACGCGCAGGACACGGACCGCGACGGCGACGGCGTGGACAACGACCTCGACGCCTTCCCCGACGACGCCTCGGAAACCGTGGACACCGACGGCGACGGCACCGGCGACGGCGCCGACAGCGACGACGACGGCGACGGCGTGGCCGACGCGGACGACGCCTTCCCGCTCGACGCGAGCGAATCGGCTGACCTTGATGGCGACGGCGTTGGCGACAACAGCGACACGGACGCGGACGGCGACGGCGTGCTCAACGACATCGACCAGGACGACATGGACGCGACGGTCGGTGCGCCGGACACCGGATCCAACGGGACCGGCACCAACGGCACGGACACCAACACCACGGTGACCGACCTCGACGGCGACGGCACCCCCGACGCCGAGGACGACGACATCGACGGCGACGGCGTGCCGAACGCGGAGGACCTCTTCCCCGAGGACGCCACCGAATCGGCGGACCTCGACGGCGACGGCGTTGGTGACAACATGGACGACGACGCCGATGGCGACGGCATCCCTGCCAGCGAGGACGCAGACGACTTCGACGCATCGGTCGGTCGGATCGAAGCGGGCGGTGAGGACGAGGGCGGCAGTTCAGCCCTGACCCTCGCCCTCGTGGTCCTGGGCATCATCGCGATGCTGTTTGTCGTGCTGCGCCGCTCGGACGACGACGAGGCCTGAGTTCCTCGGAAGCAGACCGGCTCGCCCTTCCTCGAAGGGTAAGCGGGGTGGAAGCGTTCCCCGTGGACGTGCCGAGGCGGTTCAGCCCCGCTGGGCACGGTCGCGACGCGCACGCGTGGCGAGGTCGTCGTCGAAGGCAAGGAAGGGCAGGGCGTTCCAGGCGTGGTCGTCGTCAAGCGCAGCGAAGGCTGCGTTCGACGCCAGCAGCGCCCCGACCGTGAGCACCGTCGGGTTGCTCCCGTCGTCCAGCTCGTACTGATGGCCGGGCAGGACCAACCAGTCCTCCGGAAGGTTGCGCATGCGACCCCTGAGGTGGGTCAGCGAGGCCCTGAGCGCGTCCGGGTCGCCCCCGAGCAGGTCGGCACGGCCGCAGCGGCCGAGGAAGAGGCAGTCGCCGGAGACGATCACGCCATGGCCGAGGAAGGTCAGGTGACCCGGAGTGTGGCCGGGCGTGCGCACGGCCTCGAAGGCGAGGTCACCGACCTGCAGGGCGGTCGCGACCAGCGGCGCGCACGAGATGGCGGTGGTGTGCGGACCGTCCCAACCACGCTCGGCTTCGGCTTCGTGGACCACCACCTCGAAGCCTTCTCCGCCCATCTCGAGCGCCTCCTCCACGCCCTTGGCGTGGTCCCAATGGCTGTGCGTGAGCCATGCCCCGGTAAGGTGGAGTCCGCGTGTGGCCGCCACGTCGAACCAAAAGTGGGCGTCGAAGGGGTCGATGACGACCGCTTGTTGGGTCGCCTTGCACACCAGCATGTGGTTCAGGTTCTGCCACTCGCCAAGTTGAGCCTGAAGCACCTCCACGCGGTCGTTTGAGAGGACCACCTGCGCCGTCGCCATGCGCAAGCGACGAACCGCTGCCCTTTCAAGGGGGGCTCGTGATTGGCACGCGATGGGCGAGCGTGGCGTTGCGCGGGCCGCGGCGGTCATGCTGCTGCTCCTGCTTGTGCCCCTGGCCTCGCAAAGCGCCACCGCGGAAGCCGAGGATGGCCTACGCATCGACGTTGACCTGTCGGGCCTTGACCGGCCGTGGGTGACCGATGGCGCAGCACTGCTCCTCGACGTGGCCCTCACGAACGGTGGCGAGGTGGCCCAAGACCTTGTCATCGACCCGTCGTGTGGCCTCGTGCTCTCGGTCGAGAACAGCCGTGGCGAACGCGTGGTGGACGGCACGACCTCCTGCCGCGGGCAGGAGCGTGGCCTCCGCTTGGAACCGGAGGCGTCGGGCCTGTCCACGCGGCTTGCGTTCAACGCGAGCGCCTTGGGCCTGAGCGATGGCACCTACACCCTCCTCGTCCACGAAGCGGTGCTTGGCACCTCCACGACGGTCGACGTGGAGGTCCGCCGCTCCATGCCCTGGCCCGAGACCCTCCACCTCGACCTCCTTCCAGTCCAGCGCAGCGAGCAAGCCGAGGACGGCGAAGTGGTGCTGATGCGTTGGCGCAACACCGGTGCCAGCACGCTTGCGTGGCCGCAAGGGGAATGTGACGTGCACGCTGTCGCGGACGCGTGGCGCAGCGTGGCCGCCTGCGACGGGCAGCAAGAAGCGATGGCGCCCTGGGAGGTGCGCTTCGCAGGCGTTCTCCCCATGTCGGCGAACCTCCTCAACGAGGCCGGCGACCTCGTCCTCTCAACGCCAAACGGGGAAGTTGTCGCCTCCTACACCCCTGTTCACGTCGACGCCACGCCCGCCGGCCTCAGCCTTGACCTTTCGATGCCAGAGGACGCCCCAAGCGTGGTTGGACGAGGCATGGTCGTCGAGCCCTCCCTCTCGTTGACCTACGACGGGAACGAGGACCTCGCCTTCGACACCGCGACCACCTGCCGCGCGGACTGGTGGGCGGTCGACACCTCTGGACGCATCGTGTACGACAGCCGCTGGATGGCCCCGTGCACGCCATCCGAGCGTTCCATGACGATCGCTCCAGCGTCGACCTTGACCTTCCAAGGCCTCGGGTGGGGGCTGGTGGACGGGGACGGATGCACCGTTCCCAGCGGCACCTACGCGCTGGTCGGGCGCATCGACGCGCTCGACGCGTCGTCGGCGTCCTTGCTGAGGGTTGAGCACGAGGCCAACGACGGCTGTGCGGCGATCGACGACGTCTCGATCCTCCCCTCGATCGTCGCGGGGGCCGACAACAGACCCGACCTCCACCTCGAGGTTCGGGGCCCGGAGGAGGGCACGGAACTGGTCTTGCAAGGCACGTGTGCGGGTGTCCTGCGCATCTTTGACGAAGCCTCCAACCTGCTCATCGAGCGGGTGGTTGGCTGTGGAGGCCGCTACGTGCGCCACCACGTGCTTCCCAACGCGGAGGCCGTGCTGCAACTCGATTTCGCCGGCCTCGACCTCAGCACAGCCAACGGCGAGGTGTTGGAGGACGGGCGCTACGTGCTGGAAGTGGACCTCAACGCTGGCGCGCCCATTCGCCACCGCTCCCTCGTCACCATCGCCCTCGCCGATGACGGCGAGGTGCAGGACGAGGAACCGGACGTCCCGGTCGTCGAAGCCCCCTTGCTCACCGAGGAGGGCGTGTGGTCTGGCCTGCAAACGGCCGATGGTGCGTGCTGGCTGCTTCAGGTGCAGACCGACCGTTTCCTCGCCTTGTCCTCCGGTCCTGACGGATGGGGGCCAACGCAAGGCCTCCGTGGTGTCTACCACCTGCGGTCCACGGAAGCGGCAGGCGCGTGTGGGAACGTGGACGCTGAGCCGGTGGTTGTCGTTGAGGTGCTCGAGGAGCGCGTGAGCACCCCTGCCGTCGAGGACTCGACCACGTCCTCCACCACGAACGACGTGCCGGTGGTCGATCCAGTACCGGCCCGCCTCGAGGAGGTGGAGGTGCTCCCTGTCCTCGTCGTTGCGGTGGCGTCAACCTCCCTGATGGGGCTGCTCGTCTCCTTGGTCCTCACCAACGAAGCGTGGCGCCTGCCCGCGTCCACCGCGGGGCTTTGGATGCTCGGGGTGATGGGTCGAACGAAGGAGACCAGCGATGGGAAATTCCAGCGGGGACGCATCATGGGCTACCTCGAAGCCAACCCAGGATGCCACTTCCGCGCCGTGATGAGCGCGCTTGACCTGTCGAACGGACAGGCGGCCCACCACCTCCGCGTCTTGGAGCAGGAGCAGCAGATTTGGCGGAAGAAGGACGGGCGCTTGGTGCGCCTCTACCCGCTCAACGGTCAGATGCATCCCGACACCCCCGACGACGACCTGCCCATCCCTCCACTTTCGCCTGACCCGTCCTCGTTGCAGGGACGGATCCTTTCCCTCCTCGACGACGACGGCCTGATGGGGGATTTCCCCACCCAAGCCGACCTTGCACGTCGCCTTGAGCGAAGCCAACAGCTCGTCTCGCACCACCTTCGAACCCTCGAACGGTACGGGCTCGTTGAGAAGCGGAAGATGGGGGTGCGCCAACGCTACGTGCTGACCCGAGAAGCGGTCTTCTTGCTGGAGCGCACCGAGGGTCAGCAGCGCTGAGACCTCGGGGTGGGCTTCAAAACGGGGCCTCTCGTCGTGATGACCGAGGCTGAAGTCGATGGTGGACGAACCCATCCGCGTTGACGAGGAAGGCTGGCAACAACGCTGGACGGACGCCGGTGTCTTTGTGGCCCCCAACGAGGGGGAGGCGCCCTCCTTCTACTGCCTCGAGATGTACCCCTACCCGTCGGGCAAGATGCACATGGGGCACGTTCGGAACTACTCCATTGGGGACGCGGTCGCACGGTACAAGCGCATGCGCGGCTATGACGTGCTGTACCCCATGGGCTTCGACTCCTTCGGCATGCCCGCGGAAAACGCTGCCATCGAGGAAGGCGGCCACCCGTACGACATCACCGAGCGCAACATGGCGAGCATCACCTCGCAAATCAAGCGGATGGGCTTCTCCTACGATTGGGACCGGATGGTCAAGAGCCACGACCCGGAGTACTACCGCTGGAACCAGTGGATGTTCACCCGGATGCTGGAGGCAGGCGTGGCCTACCGTGAGCGCGCGCCCGTGAACTGGTGCGCGTCCTGCACCACGGTCTTGGCCAACGAGCAGGTCAAGGCGGGGCGCTGCTGGCGCTGCTCTGGGCCTGTCGTGCAGAAGGACATGGACCAGTGGTTCCTCGACGTCCCACGGTACGCTCAGGAACTTGTTGACGGCCTTTCGTCCATCGATTTCCCAGAAAACGTGGCCCTCTTGCAGAAGGATTGGCTTGGCCGCTCGGAAGGGGCCGAGATCACGTTCAGCCTCGAAGGGGGCCTTGGCGAGGTGTCCGTGTTCACCACGCGTCCGGACACCCTCTTCGGTGTCACCTTCCTCACGCTCGCTCCTGAGCACCCGATGGCGCCCGGCCTCATGGCCGGCCGGTCGGAAGAAGCAGCGTGGGCGAGCCTGCGCGACGAGGTCGCCTTGCTCTCTGAGTTCGATCGCATCAAGCAGATGAAGGCCAAGAAGGGCGTCGATTCAGGGCTGTTCGCCCTGCACCCGCTCACCGGAGAACGGGTGCCTGTATGGTTCGGGAACTTCGTCATCGCCTCCTACGGGACGGGCGCGGTGATGGGCGTCCCTGCCCACGACCAGCGTGATTTCGAATTCGCCACCGCGATGGGCATCCCCATTCGTCGGGTGCTCGTTGGCTCCAACGATGAGGACGTGGACGCACCACTGACTCAGGCCTTCGAGGACCTTGGAACGATGGTGTCCTCGCCGCTGCCGGGCTTTGATGGGCTGCATGGCGAGGCAGCGAAAACCGCCGTGGTTGACGCGCTGATGGCGGCCGGATGCGGCGAGAGGACCATCAACTGGAAGATTCGGCCATGGCTCATTTCCAGGCAGCGGTACTGGGGCACGCCCATCCCAGTCGTGCACTGCGATGCGTGCGGCATGCAACCGGTTCCTGACGACCAGCTCCCGGTGGTGCTGCCACGCGACGTGACCTTCACCGGCACGGGCAACCCGCTGGCGGGGTCGCCCTCCTTCCGGGAAGCGACCTGCCCCTCGTGCGGCGGTCCCGCCGAGCGCGAAACCGACACCATGGACACCTTCGTTGATTCCTCGTGGTACTTTTTGCGCTACACCGACCCTCGCAACCCTTCGATGCCGGTGAACCGCGAGGTCGCGAACCGCTGGATGAACGTGGACTTCTACTGCGGCGGCATCGAGCACGCCCAGATGCACCTCATCTACGCTCGCTTCTGGACGAAGGTGATGCGTGACCTCGGCCTGCACGACATCGACGAGCCCTTCCAGAGCCTGCTGTGCCAAGGGATGGTCAACAAATCCGCCCCTTGGTGCGATGCCTGCGGACTGACCTTGAGCGTGCAGCACGAAGGCGCACCGTGCCCGCATTGCGGTGGCGACCTCGGCGAGCGCAGCGCCAAGATGAGCAAATCCCTCGGCAACACGGTCTCCCCGGAAGCGATGATCGAGCGGTACGGTGCGGATACCGTCCGCCTGTTCATGCTCTTCGCCGCCAATCCCACGGCCGGCATGGACTGGTCCGATGCGGCCGTTGAGGCGAACCACCGCGTGGTGCAGCACCTCCTCGCCCTGCCTGAGCACCTGCTCTCGTGGTCGGGCGAGGCGCATCCAATGGATGCTTGGATGCTGGCACGCCTCGACCAACGGACCCACGAATGGGCCGAGGCGATGGAAGCCTACGACCTGCGTCGAGCGGTGGAGATCAGCCATTACGACCTCGTGAAGGACCTCAACTGGTACCTGCGCCGGGCGGAGGGCACGGTTGCCCTCGGGAAGGCCTTGGTCGAACGGTGGGCGCACCTGCTCGCGGTCTCCACCCCGCACATGGCGGAGGAGTGGTGGGCGGCCGCCGGGCACGACGACCTGCTCGCCGCCCAGGTCCTCGCGATGCCCTCGCCCCTCAGCGAGGCCTCCATCGCCCTGCTCGACGGCGAAGTCCACCTGCGCGACATGCTCGACCACGCCCGTCGGGTGCTGACGGTCGCGGAGCGTCACCTCGACGGCCCTGCACGGAGCGCCACCTTCGTCGTCGGGGCGCCGTGGCGCAGGGCACTTGCACAAGCAGCCCTGGCCCACCTCGATGGCGGTGCACCGGTGAAGGCCTTCGGCGGACGCTTGGACTCGCTCGGCCTGCTTCCCGACGAGCGCTTGGGTGAACTGCGCGGCTTCTGGGGGAAGCGCATGCTCCCTCAGGTGTTCAAGTGGGACGATGAAACGCGGCGCATGCTCACCTCCGGCCTTGACGAGGCGGCCAACCTCCGCGCCAACGCGGCCTTCATCGCCAGCACCCTCGACCTCGAGGAGGTGCACGTGGTGGTGGCCGAGACGGCCGACGACACCACCGACCGGGGCCCGGCCGCGATGCCGTGGTCGCCTTCCGTTGTCTTCGAGTGATCATTCCTCTTCGAGGGGCACCGCACGCTTCGTTGGCGGCGAACGCCCCGAGACGATGACGATGGCAGCGATGAAGCCAACCGCCGCCACGAGCATCAGGGACAACCCGACCCACTGGAGGGGCGCCATTCCGCTGCTGGTGGCTGTTTGCCCGGCACAGCCATCGAGGTCCACGCGAAGGCCGGCGTCCGTGCCTCCGCACAGGTCGAGCAGGTTGGGCACGCCGTCGCCGTCGTCGTCGGCCTGCACGGCACTGCAGCCTTGGCCGTCCACCACCGCACCGGCTTCGGTGCGGTCGCATCGGTCCACGTCGTCAAGCACACCGTCGCCGTCGTCGTCGAGGTCTTCTTCGAGATCCGCACAGCCATCGCTGTCCGCGTCCAGGGCAAGGCCGAGGCGGCCGATGGTGCCGGTTGGGCATCCGTCCGCGGGGTCGAGTCGACCGTCGTCGTCGTCGTCGAGGTCTTCCTCGTCCCTGCACCCGTCGCCATCGTGGTCGTCGGCTTCTGGCCAGCCCACGTCACCGGTCGGGCACCGGTCGTACGCATCGAGCACACCGTCGTTGTCGTCGTCAAGGTCCTCGGTGTCGATGCATCCGTCGGCGTCGTGGTCCGTGATGGGCGTCGAGGTCCATCGGAAGAAGTCGAGCGGGCACTCGTCCTGCGCTTCAAGCACGCCGTCTCCGTCGACGTCGTCATCGCAGGCGTTGCCGATCCCATCGTCGTCGAGGTCGTGCTGCGACGGGTCCGCCACGTTGGGGCAGACGTCGGCCTGATCCACCCATCCGTCGCCATCGGTGTCGACGTCGGAGCATCCGTCGCCGTCCTCGTCACCTTCGGGGGTCGAAACCCAGCCGAGGGGGCCCTTCGGGCAGAGGTCGAGGTGGTCGAACACGCCGTCTTCGTCGTCGTCAAAGTCCTCGTCAAGGTCGCGGCATCCGTCTCCATCGTGGTCGGCATCACGCGTGCTCCGCCATCCGGTGGTGCCTGTGGGGCAGTCGTCGAGGGCGTCCGCAAGCCCGTCTCCGTCGTCGTCGTCGTCGCAGACGTCGCCCTTCCCGTCCCCGTCGAGGTCCGCTTG
>JALRLN010000290.1 GCA_023254445.1 Candidatus Poseidoniaceae archaeon
TGGGTGTGTTGCCCCATTGCCAAGAACCTGTAAAGTTTCACCTTCTAAGTGATACAAGCCTGACAATGTGGTTGTGGCACTACCGCTGTACGATAAGCCGCTATCAACAAAGAATGCTGTCGTTGCATCATCTCCAAAATCAAACACTTTCATTTTTTCAATGTAACGCTTGGTAACACTGTTGATTGTACGTTTTACAATCATAAACAGCTCATCTTCACCTGTGTCTGTTGGCAGTGTCGCAATACTTTCTACAACAGCCTGACCACTATTAAACGTGCCGCCAATAACATGCTTATGCCAAGCAACAACCTCTTCTTCTCTCCTGTACGTTAAACCAAGTAGTGTGCCATCATTTCTAACGCACCACACAACGCTGTCAGGCTCTTGCTGGAAAGCCATTTGCACTATGCCACCTTCAGTCACATGTTCAGCTAAGATGGTCATATCAGGCGCTGAGTAGCCTCCTGTGTTAACATCACCGACAAACTTAAACTCGCGCACCTTTCTTTTACCACGTTGTGCAAACAAGGTAACGTCTGCAACCTGTACAGGCTCTATCTGAGCTGTGCCATAGTTAGAATATTTACGAATAAGTGTCGTTGTTGGCGTTACTGGCCCATCGTTTGTAGAGGTTAGAACATACTCACCGCCGGACGTTCCTACAGTTAAAACTCTTGTTGCTGAGAGAAATCGAATGGCATTTACCTGATTAGACGCTATGGTGTATATCAAGGCATCGTCATCCGCTGTGCCTACTGTAAAATTATCATAATCACCGTTTTTGCTAAACCAAAGTGTCTGTGGGTTGTTGTTTGTATTCCCAAACACAAGGCGCTGCTCAAAGAACGAAACAACACTTGGGCGATTGTCGGCCCCACTTAGTGATGGGCTTGGGGTTCCAGTGATTGAAAGTGTGGCAAATGTCCAAGCATTGTGATCCGTTCTTGTTAATGTGCGTATATCATATGAAGGGTGAACAATATACATTGTATCAGCCGATTGAGCAAAACGTAAATCGAATAGATCTGCTTCAG
>JALRLN010000291.1 GCA_023254445.1 Candidatus Poseidoniaceae archaeon
CATGCTCGTTCAATGCGCCCTGGCAGCAAGCTGGCTTCGAAGATCATGAAAATCAGGAAGAAGAGGATGGTGAGGCTGCTTGCGAGCATGTCACCGACACCTGCCAGCATGTTGCGCACAATGTCCGAGGTTTGCCCACCGTCGGCCAAGAGCCCCACCTTGGTCAGCGCCTCGCTCAAGGTGGCGTTCTCGGACCCAACCCATTCAACAACAGCGCCAGAAAAGACGGTGTCGTCGCGCAACCACGTCCATTTTTCCTCAAGGTTGGTGTTGTACTTCTCAACTTCAACCTCGTCCGACATCAGGTTCTCCGCTTGGGTGAAGGCGAAGTAGCCCGCGGAAGCGACGATCAAGAAGAAGAAGAGCAGGACGGTGAGGTAGGACAGCACAAGCGGAAACCCGTTGGCGGAAATGGCGTCGGCCCCGGGCTTCAGCACGAAGTAAATCGCAAGGGCGATGAAGAACGGCTTCAGCACCCCTTCGAGTTGAATCAAGCCAACCGTTACAATGGCGATCAGCAGCGTGACGTACACGAAGGTCGAGAGGCTGCGGTTGAACTCGCCCTCCTCAAAACGCCCATCACGCATGCTGCGGCATGGGGATGGCGGTTTCAATGGTTCTCTCCGAACGGTCAGACCTCTTCTTCACCTTCAAGCGCGGGCTCCGGAGGCAGGGTCAGCGCGAGCAAGGCGCCGAACACCATGATCAAGGCACACACACGGAACACCGTGTGGTAATCGAGCAGATCGTTTCGTTGCCACGTGGCCGTCCACACGGCACCCCCGGTAACAGGGCCAAGGATGCGCGCGAACGCGGAAGCAGATTCGGACGCTCCCATCACGGCCCCGAGGCGTTCACCGCGCTCGCGCGCGTAGCCAGCGAGCAAACTTGACGACGACGGTTGGAAGATGCCGCTCCCGGTCGCCATCAGCACGCACGTCGGGAGCAGCCAGAGCCACGGTGCGGCCGCGGTCGCATAGGGAATCGCACCGAGACCGAGGCCGGTCAGCAACACAGCGATGGGGAC
>JALRLN010000292.1 GCA_023254445.1 Candidatus Poseidoniaceae archaeon
GTCGAGGCATCGATCGACGAACCCATTTGGTCCACGTACCGACGCATTGACCCTGCGGTGCACGAGACGGAGGGGGCCTTCCTCACCATCGACCTCGCCACCAACCAGAGCACGGAAACCGCATGGGCGGTCTTCGACCGAACCAACGGGGGCAACTGCTGCGAGCATTACCTCGCCACCACCGTGGACGGTGCCATCCTCAACATCGGCGGGGAATACCCCGTGTGGTCACCCGACCGAGGGCATGCATGGGACACCTGGAACCCCGGCGCGCTTCCAGATGCACAGTGCCGGACCTTCGTGCCCACGAACCCGGGGCAAGAGGGGCTTGGGGAAGGGAGCATCGTGCAGGCCACGAACGGCGACCTGATCTCGATGTCGTGGTTCCCGTACGTTGGCGGGGACCTCAAACTGGACAAGTTCTACGCCATCCTCTTTGACGACTCCGAGGACGAGTGGCGCTGGTGCTACAACCGGTTGACGGAGCCGTTCTACGACCGCTCGTGGCAGGTGGAAGTTGTCGGGCCGATCTCAAGCAGCCTTGGCAGCGGTGACTGGGCAAGCCTCGTCATCAGCAACTTTTGGCACCAATCGCAAAACGCGGGCGGCCAGATCAGCGTGGACGGCCTGAACTACTATCCCATTCAGTTCCCCGGCCGGAACGACGGTGCCGCCGACCTCGAGGTCGACCTCGGCGTGGCGGGCACCGACCTCGGCCCCTTTTGGGACGTCAACAAGCCCCACAAGGAAATGCGCGCCTTCCCGGTCCCGTCGGGAGGGCTGATGTTCCCACGCTACTTCGACGACGGGAGCGCCGCCTTCCTCGACACCAGCCTGTCGTGGAATCAGGTGGCCATCGAGTTCCCGTCGGAATACTGCCACGTCGACAGCCTCAACCGCATCCACTGCGTCAGCCTGCAAGGCACGACCTTCACGCACCACGTCTCCGAGGACGGGGCGTTGACGTGGGCGACGCAGAACCACAGCCTCGACGGTGCTGCCGACTCCATCGAAGAGTGGG
>JALRLN010000293.1 GCA_023254445.1 Candidatus Poseidoniaceae archaeon
CATCGTGCAGCGCTTCGACGTCGGCGAACAGGTCGAAGTGAGCATCGTGAACTTGGATTCGGACAGCCCCGTGCACATCGCCTTGCGCATCGCCGAAGAGGCCGAACCCGCCTTTGAGGCCGGCTACGTGAACTGGGAGGCCATCGAAGCATCAGGCAGCGTGATCACGGTCGAGCCCGGTGCACGGGTGGACCTCATCGTCGACCAGCCCAAGGTCTGGTGGTTGGTGCTGATGCACGTGGGCGACGACGCAGACGGCACGGTCGAACTGCAGGTGACGAACCATTACGGTGAAGCGCCGATGAACATGGCGGTCCTCCTCTCGCTGCCTTCGCTGTGGATGACGGGCTTCGTGCTGCACCGCATCGCTCGGAACCGCCTCAACGGACTGCACTGGCTTGACCCAACGCCATCCCACGCGTGGGAAGAGGCCTGAGCCGCCGCTCGCTTCTTGACGGGCCGGCTCGTGGGACCACCATGTCGGGCGCCTCCGACCTCGTCGAGGCCCTCGACGAGTGGTCGCAGAGCCCCGTCGGCCAGGCCCTCGGGGAGGTGCGCGACCACATGCGCCGTCGCGCGCCGCTCCTCCTCGGCATCGGGGTGCTGACCTTTGTCCTCACCTTCCCCTTGACGGCCGACCTCGTGGCTTTGCTCATCGCGCCGGAGCGGCTTCCTGACGGTGTGCGCATCATCATCACCACGCCCATCGAGTTCCTGATGCTTCAGGTGCGTCTGGCGGCCAACGCCGGTTTGGTGCTGATGCTCGCCGTGCTGCTCTTCGACCTGGTGCGAAAGGGCTCCCGCCAGCACCTCGCCGAGGTCGCTCCCCACCTCCGTGAGGTCCGAGCGCGCCTCTCCCTCGGCGTCCTCTTCCTTTGCCTGATAAGCGCCATCGTGCTGGCGGTTGGAGGACTCGCCTACGCCACCTACGGCCTTGTACCGCTCCTCTTGGACTACCTGACCACGGACGCGCAGGCCGTTGGACTGAGCACGGATTGGCGCCTGAT
>JALRLN010000294.1 GCA_023254445.1 Candidatus Poseidoniaceae archaeon
AGGTAAGTTTTTACCACTATGTAGTTGACCTAAACTTTCACTTTTTCCGTCCCAACCAATGTTCATACCATTGACTTCAAATGTATCTCTAAACGGTCTGTTACCTATCTCTGTTTTGTCACCTATAACAATACCACGCGGTGCTCTAAATGTGCTTTCATCTTGATAAGTATCACTGGTTTGTGTGCTTTTGCCCAGTTTCCAATAGTGTCTACCTCTAAACAGAGCAGTATCACTGCCCATACTGAAGTCTTGTCTGTAAATACCAGCACTATAACTTAAATCATCTAAATCAAACTCAACATTGTGATTTTTTCTGTTAAAACTAACAGGAGTAAAGTGACCTAAGACTGTATTTGCTTGTCCTATGTATTCACCATCTAAAACAGGCACTCTTAAACCTGTGCTACTGTTATATACACCTTCACTTACTGTTAAATAATCACCATTTGTTATACCGTTAGTAGTATCACCTGTGATATTAGCATCTGCTACATCATTTAATGTGATAGTGCTATTTGCGGCATCGGTGCTTAAAACATATAATGGTTTTTCATTAAATCCTGTGGTGCCTTGACTGCCTACAACATCTAAGTTTTGTGATACAACTTGTCCTGTTCTAATATTGTTTGTTATAAATGAACTTAGATTGCTGGTATCAATAGTTGTATTGCCGTTAAAGTTAAAGTTCTTAAAATCATTTATACCTGTAAGTGTTATTGTGGCATTACCGGCTGTGGCATTGTAAACAATGTTGTATGCCTCCGGTATAACATTACTGCTATGTGAGATATTATCACTTGCTGAAACAGGCTCCATACCTTCCCATTGTATTTCACCATATTTGAATACACCATCACCAATACTACCACCTTGACTGTTAGGCGCACTACCTACTAATCCTGTTTGAGTAAGTTGTAAGTTGTCACCTGTTATTTTGTATTTGTCAGTGAGGTTGATTGGTCTTGCTTCTGCT